>NZ_JAIP01000007.1:0-4388 GCF_002924605.1 Petrotoga sp. SL27
CACTAAGATCCAAGTACTTAACAACCTTTTCCAAAAGGGTTAAAGCATAATTCTTGTCATAGGCAGAAGCAGGGGAAACCACGGTGAAGATAGGGACGTTGAGGAAAGTAATAGTATGAGCCTTGTGACCAAAAAAGGAGACAGCGCATAGCGCAGGATAGGAGATAGAATTCTTTGGGTTACCGTACTTATCGTAGATAGGTTTAGAATTAGAAACAGGTTTAACGCCGAAATTTGCTTCTAAAGGAGAAAGATAGTACTCTTTGTAATCCTTAAGAGGCGAAAGCCCGTTTCCTCAAATTTACCGTGACTCTTCTTGTTGTTGAAGAAAGAATTAAAGATAATGGGGTAAGAATCAACAACAAGATAACTGGTATCAAAGATTCCCTCTTTGATGCCTTTAAAGACGGTAAAAACGATAACCTTATCCAAATAAGAAGGGGCAAACTCCTTCTTAAAGGCGATACTTAAATTCATAATGTTTTTTCTCCATGACCCCGTTCGGGGCGTTTCTTTTAGCCAGAGTAGACAAAATCGAAGTACAGTTGAGAAGAGTTACCGTATAATGACAATTGAATGACCTCCTTACGAGATAATAAAAATGTAGTATCAAATACATTATACAGTGAGGAGGTAAAAGTATAACATTGAAGGTATTAAAAGTTAGTTACAATGCATGTTTTAGAATTTCTGAAGACAGTAAATTCAAAATAAAGGAAGATCATTAAAATGAGAATAATATTTTTACCTATTGATGAAAGATTTTGTACTCGGGAATATTTTTTAATTTTCGCAAAAGCCTCAGGCTTGAATATTTTGACTCCTCCTAAAGAATTGCTAGGATCTAAAAAAATTCCTGCAGATACCAATGCTTTAAAAGATTGGCTCTTAGGCAACTCTCAAGAAGGAGATAATTTAATTCTTTCACTAGATACTTTGATTCATGGAGGATTAATCCCATCAAGAATAAATTTACTCCAAAAGCCTACAATTAATGAAAGACTTAAGATTCTTAATACTTTAAAAAGAAAAAGAACCGTGATCTATCTCTCTTCCACAATAACAAGAATACCCACATACAACTCGTCAGATGAAGAACCTGATTACTGGGAGTATTACGGAGAAGCTTTAAGTAATCTGTCAAAGGATTTTGCTAAATATCTAGAGTCACAGGATAAGCCACAAAATTTATCTTATAAAAATGCTTTACCAAAATTTATGGAAGAGCACAAAAACAAATATCAAGAAATCCCCGAGTGGATGATAAAAGACTTTTTTTGGAGGAGAGAAAGAAACTACAACATTATCCAAGAAACGGTTAAGCTTGTCGATAATAGAACGGTAGATTTTTTGAATATAACCTTGGATGATAATTCTCCTGGTAGCTTATCAGTTTATGAATCAAAACAGCATCAAAAGTTAGTTAATCAATTAGGTTTAAATGAAAAAATCTCTATTCATCCTGGTGCAGATGAAACTTCTTTAACACTTTTAAGCAGGTTATTATGTTCGATGTTTAAATGTTCACCTTCTTTTGAACTTTTTTATACACATCCAGAATCAATCCTTCTGATTCCGCCTTATGAAGGATATCCTTTAAAAAGTAGCGTTGAAACTCATATTGAAGCAGCTGGAGGTAGAATAGAACAAAAAGGTGATATTTTACTTTTGTTGAATAACTCTTCTGATTATAGTAGCTACGACATTACCTTTCAAGACACATTAGCTGTATCTGAGGAAGCATACGAAACAATTCTTGAAAGAATTAAAAAAGAAGATAAAATTATTGGAATAGCTGATATAAAATATGGAAATGGTTCAGACAAAAGATTAGTAGAAAAACTTCTGGAAAATCATTTAGATTGGCTAAAAATAAATTACTCTGGGTGGAACACTGTAAGCAATACCCTTGGAACAGTTATCCTCCATTCTATAATTCAGTATTTTGCTCAAAAAAATTATTTAAAATTAGATGCAAAAGAGTTACTTAAAATACAGACAATTTTTTTCCTAGAACATTGGGGTTATCAAGCAGTGGTAAGACAACAACTAAGAGAAGATTCTGCCCAAAAAGGGTGCAATATATGGACGCTTATGCCCGCTGAAAAATGGGCAGAAGAGTATACGAGAGCTAAACTATTGCCCTTCAAGGAAGTAATAGAAAAAAATATGAAAAAGAGGTGGAAAATGGAAGTATTTTTTCCATGGCATCGAAGCTTTGAAGTTGGAATAAATTTATCTCCATAAGTCAAAATCTTCGGTCATCATTGAACAATTCACCAATAAAACCTCTGCCTCTATTTCTATTTTCACCCTTGTTTTGATATTTTGCTGCAGCGTTTATTCTGTCTGCGAGTCTTGAAAACGGAAAACTCTGTAGATAAATAGTCCCTGGACCCTTAAATTTTGCTAAGAATAAAACTTATACATCATAGCACCAACTTCTGCTCTAATACCTTTTCTTGAGCAAGCTAAATTTTCAACGGTATTTTTTAAAATGGTCTTGATTTTTATTTTTTTTATGTTATAATATTAGTGATAATTGAAAGCAAATTAATTAACAAAATGAGTGCCGAGGGCTTTTGCCCTCGAGCTTTTTTATAAAAAATAATTTTTGAATCGAAAGGGGTGCATACCATGTTAACTAACAAAGAGGTCAAACAGTTAATATGGGAAAAAGCCGATAACGTTGCTTCTAAGTTGGGGTTTGAAATTTTTGATATCTTAATTAAAGGTAGTAATAAAAATAAAATTTTGGAGGTTGTGATCGATAAAGCTGATGGATATGTGTCCATAGGAGATTGTGAAAAGTTTTCCAAAGCTTTCGACCCTTGGTTAGACGAAATTGATCTCTTTGACAAGAGTTATGTATTAGTAGTTAGTTCCCCAGGACTCGATAGAAAATTGAGAGGCAAAGCGGATTACGAAAGATTTAAAGGAAAATTAGCAAAATTCATTTTAAAAAGTAAAGAGAAGAAACATCCTGTAGTAATTGGGTATATTGACGATATATTGGAAGATCAGATTAAAATTACTGAAAAAGATTCTGGAAAATTATTCAACATCGATTTAAACGACATAGATAAAGCCAATTTAGAAATTGAATTGTAAAATTTAAAAGTTATCGGAGGTGTAGAACATTGAACTTAAATCTATTAGAAGCCTTAGACGCCTTGGAAAGAGATAAAGGTATAAGTAGAGACTCGCTGGTTGATATTATAGCCAAATCTATTAAAAGTGCATACAAAAAAAATTATGGGGCAAAAAATGTTGAAATTGAAATCGATAAAAACCTAACAAAATTGAATGTCTATCAGTTATGGAAAGTTGTTGAAAAAGTTGAAAACCCAAAAGAAGAAATTTCTTTGGAAGAAGCTAAAAAAATTAATCCAAAAATAGAAATAGGCGAAATGGTAAGAAAAAAGATCAACCTTAAAAAGGATTTTAGAAGAGTTGCCGCTCAAACAGCAAAGCAAGTCATACTTCAAAATTTGAAGGAACTAGAAAAGAAAAATTTGTTTGATAAATACGTAGCTTTGAAGAATAGAATTTCAACCGCTGAAATAATTAAAGTCAGTGATGAATATATTGACATTAGAATTGGAAAGTTAGAGACTAAACTTCCCAAGAAAGAGACAATTCCTGGAGAAACCTTTAAAAATGGAGAACTTGTAAAAGTATACATAAAAAACATTCAGAACACATCAAAAGGGCCTAAAATTATGGTTTCAAGGACATCACCTGAACTCATTACAGAATTATTATCATCTATTGTACCCGAGATAGAAGAAGGTATTATCAAAATTGTAAAAATAGTCAGGGAACCGGGAATACGGAGTAAAGTTGCTGTTGTTACCACCATGCCGGGAGTTGATCCTGTAGGTGCTTGCATCGGTGAAAAAGGCTCTAGAATCAGTGAACTAATAAAAGAATTAAAAAATGAAAAAGTGGATATTATAGAATATTCAGAAGATCCTAAAATTTTTATAAAACACGCTCTTGCCCCTGCAGAAGTAAAAAATATAATTCTTAACGAAGATGAAAGAACCGCTTTTGTGTATGTCCCTGAGAACCAACTTTCCTTAGCTGTAGGAAAGGGTGGTCAAACCGCTAGACTAGCAGCAAAAATTACCGGATGGAAAATCGATATACACTCATTAAAATAAGTGAGAAGAAAAAGAAAAAAATACCGCATCGGTTAGTTGGATGCGGTATTTTTTTAGGGGTGAGAAAATACAAATAAACCATGTCATATTGCTTTTAAAAAAAGGAAGGGGGCGATACCTACTCTCACACGTCTTAGCGTACTACCATCGGCACGATACGGCTTAACCGTCAGGTTCGGTATGGTTCTGGGTGTTTCCCGTATCGTTCTCTTCACCCCCTAT
>NZ_JAIP01000001.1:0-146379 GCF_002924605.1 Petrotoga sp. SL27
CATCATCAGTGAGATAGGTACGATAGCTTCCTTTCCATCTCACGATAGTTTGGCCAAATTTGCAGGACTGACATGGAGAAAACGTCAATCAGGGAATTATTCCTCTGACGAGACAGAAATGACTAAAACAGGCAACCCGTATCTTCGATACTATTTTATCGAAGCAGCTAGCTCCGTTAAAAATTATATCCCTGAGTTTGAAAAGTACTACTGGAAAAAATACTACGAGGTTACCACTCATCAACACAAAAGAGCCCTCGCGCTCACGGCTCGTAAGTTGGTTCGTCTGATTTTTGCATTGCTGAGCAAAAATCGAATCTATTCGAATTACTAAGTTGAATAGATACAAGTGAATCTTTTTGTGTTTTCAAGCCTATTTTGAGTTTTTCTGAAAGTATGGGCATTGTCAGTTACGCTAATTTTTAACAATCTTTTTGGTTTTTACTCCTTGACATATCACCGATTAGCTTCTTTTTCGATCTTTGTTTAGAGTCCCTTCGCCCAGCTCCGTTTCGTATTTCTGAAAATTCATTTATTTCGCATGAGGATATTCTTTATCATCTACTTTCAAATAATGCAAAAGTATAGTATCTTCATTTAATTTTTTAAAATCATTTAGCTTGAAATTATATTTATCATTCACGTATTTGAAAATCGATAGATCACCTTCAATAATTACCGGTTCGATAGTTAGAAAGATTTCATCAATTAAATTTTTTTCTAAAAACAAAGAATTTATTGTAGGGCCCCCTATTAATGCAACTTCAGTGTAACCTTTCTTCTCTAGTTTATCCAACAATATCTCTGGAGGATTGTCTGTAAAGTAGAGATATTTGTCATATTTCAACTCAAGTTCTTTATATTTTTCTGGATTTCCTGTCAACACAACATTAATTCTTTTTTTTAAAGGAGATCCTATCTCTTCAAATGTTTTTCTACCCATAAGTACTATGCCAATATCTCTGGTTATATTATTGAAAAGTTCTTTATCTTCAGTCGAAGACCAACTTCTTTGCGAATCATCTGTAATTCTAATTTTTCCATTCATACTTTGAACCATTATCAACTTCACTCTCATAATTAATCCTCCCTAAACTTCTATTCTTTTACAATTTATATTTTTAGAAACTGTAAAACTTTTTTAACGCTCTAGGTCCCGTAATTTAGTTCGAAATATTAAATTTTTTTTTGTTTTTTCAATAAGATTTATAACAAAATTTTTCTTTTTCAAGGAAAACTAAGCTTTTGGGCTCTAATCGCTTTTAATCATCTGTAATTAATTATAATAGCTTCTAATCGCAAATAATCCCCTTTTGAGATAAAAGTTACATGTGATAAAATATAAAAAGATTAATTTGTTTTATTTAATTAATTATATCATATCAGGAGGTGACAGTAGTATGAAAAAAGTAGTTGTTTTATTTGCTATATTGACGATGGTGTTGAGTGTTTTTTCTATAACCATTACTATGACGGCTGGTGCAGTAGGAAGAGAATTAGAAGTCCTTTATGAACAAATTGCTGTGTTTATGGAAGAAAACCCAGATATAACTGTGAATGTTCTTCCAATGCCAAACAGTTCAACGGATAGACATGATCTTTACGTTACTTACTTAGCTTCAGGCACTCCGGATCCAGATGTATTGATGCTTGATGTTATTTGGCCCGCAGAATTCGCCCCATTCTTAGTAGATTTAACAGACGATTACGATTATTTCGGACTTGATGCGTTTTTCCCTGGAACCGTTGCTTCAAATACCGTAGATGGAAGTTTAGTAGCAGTTCCATGGTTTACTGATGCAGGTATTCTTTATTACCGCAAAGATCTGTTGGAAAAGTACGGTTACGATGTGCCAGAAACATGGGATGAATTGTACACAGCAGCAAAAGATATCTCAGCAAAAGAAGGAATCAATGGTTTCGTATGGCAAGGAGCCAGATATGAAGGATTAACTTGTGACGTTATGGAATTCGTCCATAGTTTCGGTGGAGAGATAATGAAAGACGGCAAAGTTGTTGTTGATGATCCTGAGTATTATGATAACAATTTAGCTGCAATAACTTTCATGAATAAATTGATAGTAGATGGGGTCAGTCCTGCGGGAGTAACTACCTACATGGAAGAAGAAGCAAGAAGAATTTTCCAAAATGGTGATGCTGTGTTTATGAGAAACTGGCCATATGCATGGTCTTTAGCTAACGCTCCCGAGTCTCCTGTTGCTGGGAAAGTTGGTATAACAGTCCTTCCAAAAGGACCTGCACCAGATGGAAGAAATTCTGCTACATTAGGTGGATGGAACCTCGGTATCAATGTAAACTCTTCTCCTGCTGAGGTAGAGGCTTCTAAAAAGTTAATCAAATTCTTAACCAGTAAAGAACAACAAGTTTACAAAGCTGTATATGCTGGTCAAACTCCAACTATGATAGAAGCATACAACGATCCAAGAACTATTGAAGCAAATGATTTCTATCCAGATATTTTAGATGTTTTCTTGAATGCTGAACCAAGACCTATTTCTCCAATATATTCTGAAATTTCATACGAGATCCAAGTTGCTGTACACCAAGTTCTAACAGGCCAATCTACCCCTGAACGAGCTTTGGACAGTTTAGCAAGAAACCTTAAATCTTTAGTTGAATAAAAAAAATGAAGAATTTGATATAATTTCCCACATGTGGGCGGTAAACGGAGTTTCTCCGTCTACCGCTCTTGTGTATAATATAATAGATTATAATGAGGGGGCGCTTCAATGAAAGTAAAAGGTACGTATAAAAGATCGGATATCTGGCTTGCGTTTTGGCTTATTATCCCAACCTTAATTGCTATCGGTATTACCGCCTTCTATCCTCTGGGGCAAACTATTTATGATAGTTTCTTCAAATGGTCTCTCAAACCAGGATTTGAAAGAGAGTTTTTAGGATTTCAAAATTATATCAATTTGTTTCAAAACCCTAGATTTTTGAGTTCGTTATGGAATACAATATATTTTACTTTTTTTTCTGTACTAATAGAATTCCTTTTAGGGCTAGGAACCGCCTTAATATTGAACGCAGATTTTAAATTGAGAGGTTTAGTAAGAGCAGCAGTTTTGATTCCATGGGCTATACCTACAGCGGTCTCTTCACAAATGTGGAAATGGATGTATAATGACCAATATGGTGTAATAAGTTTAATGCTATATAATTTAGGAATACTTGAGGAAGGTACCCCTATTCTTGGGACTCCAGGGATGGCTATGTCAGCCATTATAGCCGTAGATGTCTGGAAAACTACTCCTTTTGTTGCTCTTTTACTCCTTGCGGGGCTTCAAATCATACCCAATGAGTTATACGAAGCAGCTAGAATAGATGGGGCTAGTATATGGAAACAATTCACTTCTATCACTTTACCTGTATTAAGGCCTACTATTGGCGTGACTTTAATATTTAGAACTTTAGACGCTTTGAGGGTTTTCGATATTGTTTACATCATGACACAGGGTGCAGTGGCAACTGAAACTCTAGCGGTTTACAATAGGTCACTTTTGATGGATAATATCTTCTCTCCAAGAGGTTTGTTTGGATATGGTTCTGCACTATCGGTCGTAATATTTTTAATCATAGGTATATTCACACTTATTTACATGCGCTCGTTGAACATTAAATTAGATTGAGGAGGATAAAAATATGAGATGGGGAATGCGGGCAAAAAGAAATACTCAACGTACAATTTTATATATTTTGGTTATATTGATGATCATCTTTTATATTTTCCCTTTCTATTGGGCAATTAAAAGCTCTTTTACTGCGGATCAATATCTTTTTACAAAAAACATCACCCTTAGGCCTCAAGGTTTTACCTTTGAAAACTATATAAAAGTTTTCACTGAGAGACCTTTCGGATTAAATATATTAAACTCCATTATAGTAGCTGGAGCCACAACAATTTTCTCTCTAATTGTTGGTTCTTTTGCAGCGTACGCAATAGCGCGCTTAAAGATTCCCGGGAAAGGCCCTTTGATGCTATTAATACTTTCGGTAAGTATGTTCCCCCAAGTTTCCATATTGGGTGGTCTCTTTCAGTTGCTCAGAAATTTGGGATTGATAAACACTTATCCGGGATTGATAATCCCATATATTGCCTTGAATCTACCTTTAACAACGTGGATACTGCAAAATTTCTTCAGAGAGCTTCCTAAAGAGATAGAAGAATCTGCTTATATAGACGGATGTTCAAAATTCGAAACTCTGTGGAGAATCGTTTTACCTCTTTCCGCTCCTGGTTTGGTCACGACTGGTTTGTTGGCTTTTATTCTGGCTTGGAATGAATTCTTATTTGCTTTAACTTTTATGCAGACCCCTGAAAAATACACAGTTCCAGTTGCAATTGCTATGTTTACAGGTAGAACCTTCTACGAAGTTCCTTGGGGACAACTTATGGCTGCATCAGTAATAGTTACAATGCCTTTGGTTATTTTGGTTTTAGTGTTCCAAAACAGGATAGTTCAAGGTTTAACAGCTGGAAGCGTAAAAGGATGATGTAGATGAAAATTTTGTTCGGTACAGATGGCATAAGAGAGGTTGTTAATGAAAAGTTGACCGTTGACTTAGCGATGAAACTTGGAAATGCACTTGCTAATTTTTTCGGTTTGGAGTATAAAAAATTGTACATTGCAAGAGATACACGAAATTCGGGAAAGGTATTGGAAATGGCTTTAGCTTCTGGGGCACTTGCAGGTGGAATGGATGTAGAATTATGTGGAATCCTAACCACACCAGGATTAGCGTATATAACTAAGCAAGAAAAGTCTATTGGCGTTGTCATCTCTGCTTCTCACAACCCTCCAATGTACAACGGGTTAAAAGTTTTTTGTGAAGGATTTAAAATTTCAGATGAAACAGAAGAAAAGTTAGAAGAAATAATTTTGAAAGGTTCACTTAAATACAGTGATTATAAAGATATTGGAAGATACATAGAAGATTCCTCAAAAAAAGAATATGTTGATTACGTAGTTTCTTTGTACAGAGAAAAAATACAATGTAATGATTTAAAAATTGCTGTTGATGTAGGTAACGGTGCCGCTGGAGCTATAATAGACGACATTTTTGGTCAACTAAGTTTGAGCTATACTGTATACCAAAATGCTCCAGATGGTTTCAATATCAATGAAAACTGTGGTTCTACCTCACCTCAAACTCTTTCTAAAATCGTCAAGGAAGAAAAGTATGATCTTGGAATCTTGTTCGATGGGGATGCTGATAGATGCCTTTTTATCGACCGCTACGGTAATCTCGTAGATGGTGATGTATTAATGGCTATCAACGCTTTAAAATTGAAGGCTCAAGAAAGGCTAAAAAACAAGATCGTCGTTGCGACCATTATGAGTAATTTAGGTTTGGAAGAGTATTTAAAGAAAAATGAAATAAATCT
This sequence comes from Petrotoga sp. SL27, assembly GCF_002924605.1. Taxonomy (NCBI): domain Bacteria; kingdom Thermotogati; phylum Thermotogota; class Thermotogae; order Petrotogales; family Petrotogaceae; genus Petrotoga; species Petrotoga sp. SL27. The sequence goes on from NZ_JAIP01000001.1 coordinate 5,411, forward strand.
TCTACGTACAGACGTAGGAGACAAATACGTTTTGGAAAAAATGCTACAAGAATATGCTACAATCGGGGGCGAACAATCAGGACATATTATATTCCTTGATAGATCTACAACAGGAGACGGGATAATTACCGCTTTAGAGACTTTGGAAACGCTCAAATATTTCTCTAAATCGCTTGATGATTTTCTCCGAGAAATACCTAAACATCCTCAGCACCTGGAAAACATTACAGTGAAAGATAATTCAAAAATCATGAAAGACATTAGAATTGAAAATTTAACAAAAAAATATCAAAGTATCGAAGGATTCAGAGTTATAGTTAGACCTTCTGGAACTGAACCTAAAATAAGAATAATGACCGAAGGGTCCAATGAAGAAACAATTAAAACATGCATCAAAGAATTTAGGCATCTTATACAAAGCATTGATAACGAGTGAAATAGCATTTAAAAAAACGGGGCTTTTAAACTACACCCCGTTTTTTAATTGCTTATCTTTATTTTATCTATAGAAGAATTGAACTACATACCTCACATTATTTCTATAAACTATCAAGGCTACGTAGCTGTTCTTTTCTACTGATGAAGCTATTTTCTTCCAGTCATCTATGTTTTGTATATCATTGTACACTCCATTAACCGCTATCTCTGTAATAACATCACCCGTTCTTAGACCGATAGCATATGAATCGTCTTGTATTTCTTCAACAATAACTCCTAGAATACTATTTCTTATATTGTATTTTTGCCTATCTTCAGAAGTTATATTTCTAACAACGATTCCAAAATAAGCTTCCACAGCTTCAGGCATTTGGCTTCCCAAAGTTACATTAAAAGTAATCTTTTCTCCAAATCTATCCACAACAACTTCTACGGTAGTCCCCGCTGGATAAGTGGATATTAAAGAAGTTAAATCGTTTACATTTTCAATTTTTTTGCCATTCACTTCTACTATTACGTCATTCACCTTTATACCGGCTTTTTCTGCAGCTCCACCAGGTACCAAATCCTGTATATAGGCTCCTTTATCTACCTTTAATCCCAAAGATTTCTTCAATTCTTCTGTTATATTACTAATATATACACCTAAATAAGCTCTTTGGAAGGAACCGGTTTCCATAACAGAATCAGCGAATCTTTTTGCTATGTTAACAGGAATGGCAAATCCTATGTTCACACTTCCCAGTTGAGGATCTACTGCGATTGCGGTGTTAATTCCTATGACTTCTCCATGTATGTTCAGCAAAGGACCTCCACTGTTACCAGGATTAATTGTTGCATCAGTCTGTATTAAACCCACATAGTTACTATTTCCACGTGGTTTTGGAATACTTCTATTGGTTGCACTTATAACCCCCACTGTAACGGTATTTTGTAAACCCAATGGATTACCTATAGCTATTGCATCTTCTCCAATCTTAATTTTATCAGAGTCACCTAATGGTAGTGTTGGTAAATCTTCGTCAGCGTTTATCTTAATTATTGCTAAATCCAGATCTTTATCTCCGCCTACCAACTCAGCATCATAGTTCTTTCCATTCGGCAAGGATACAGATATCTCCTTTGCACTTTCTATCACATGGTAGTTTGTCAATATATAACCTCTTTTATCGAAAATAAAGCCAGAACCCACGCCTTTAGTTTGATACTCAGGCATTTCTTGACCAAAAAATCTTTTAAAAAATTCTCTAAAGTAGGGATCTATTGGAACCGCAGCTGAACGAATAGATTCAATATTTACAACAGCTGGGGCAGCCTCTTCAACCACTTTAACTACTGGACTTACGTAACCTTCATTCACAATTGCAAATGAAGATATAGAAAGCATAAATACCGCTAAAATGAACAAGATAGATTTTTTCATACTAGCACCTCCAATTATTTTATTCACTTAAATATAAGCTAACTTTCTTAAAAGAAACTTAAAAGCTTCAATATTTAAGGGTGCTTCTTCTTATTGCTTTCTACTACCTGGTTTTACTAATTCTAAACCTTGGAAACATAATGGACATTTTTCTAGTGAGTAGGTAGCAGCTTTTATATTAACCAGAGATATGATTTCTCTGCTTTCTAATACTTTTTTGGAAGACCTGTTAACGATGCAAGCAATTGAAGTTACAACCCCTCCACTACTTTCAACCAATTTTGTAACTTCCAAAGTGGATTTCCCAGTTGTTATTACATCTTCTACTATTAGTATTTTGCTATTGTTAATGATAACCTGGTCTCTACGTAAACTCATGTTCCCTTTTTCATCTCTCTCAGTGAATAAAAACGGAACTTTTAAAGCTCTTGCGACTTCGTATCCTATGATAATTCCACCTAACGCAGGAGAAACAACGTAGTCTACTTTTACTTTTATTTTTTTGGCAATTAATTTGCCAAAAAATTCTGCATACTCCGGATATTTAAGACCTTTTGCGCATTGTATATATGTGTCTGAATGTAATCCAGATGATAATAAAAAGTGCCCCGTTAAAAAGGCCCCAGTGTCTTTTAGTATTTCTAATACTTTAGTTTCATCGTATGTTGTATTATCGATCATTAACCTTTTTACCTCCTAATTTCTCTATTTTATATACTCTAAAACTCATGTTAGCGCCCCTTCGCCCCGCTCCCCATCCATTTTTTATTTCTAAAGGGTTTATCTTTATTTTAAAAATTCGAAAATCTTATCATAAAATTTATTTTTATTGTAAATACATTCGAACAACTCATGTTTCCCTTTGGGGAAAGAAACTTTAGTTATGTTTGAATTCTTTATCTTTTTATACTCTTCAATATTGATTATTTTATCTTCTCCTCCGAAAAGCAACAATGTAGGAATATTCACCTTTTCTATTTCTTTTAATGCAATCTCAGCCTCGTCAAACATTTGACGAGCAGTTCGGACAGTTATTTTATCGTGTATTAGCGGATCTTTTTTATATAATTCACATGTTTTTTGATCAGTGGATAGATCAAATGGATCAATTCCATTTGAAAAAGAAAGGGGTGGAAATATCGAGAAAAGGTTTAATAGCCAGGCCAGTTTCCTAATATCACCCAAGGCAGGAGAAGAGAGAATAAGTTTTTGAGGTTTATTCTCAGTTATTTCAACGAATCTTGAGGCAATTAACCCCCCAAGAGAGTGTCCAAATAGAATATAATCTTCTTGAACATAATTTTCCAAAAAAGAATAAATCTCGTAAAAATTCTCTATATCCCCTTTTTTACCAGGAGTATAACCATGCCCTGGAAGATCAAATGTAAAAACAGCAATCCCTCTCTCATTTAATTGCTTAATGAAATTCACATATCTTCCAGAATATTCTCCAAGACCGTGAATTAGATATAAAGTTTTATAGTTATTTGTATTTGGTAAGTAGTATCTATGATATATTTTCATAAATAAATTATATCACATTTCACAAAGCTTTTTGATTTTCTATTGCTTCCCTTATTTCATCATTAGTTTTGTGTTTCCTTAATAAACTCAAGATAAATTCTAAAGCCTCTTTTGGGGACATGTCGTTAATGAACTTTCTTAAAATAATTATGTTTTTCATATCATCAGGGTCATACAATAATTCTTCTTTTCTGGTACCTGATAATTTTAAGTTTATGGCAGGGAATATTCTCTCATTAGCTATTTCTCTTGATAACACCAGCTCCATATTTCCTGTACCTTTAAACTCTTCAAATATCACTTCATCCATCTTGGATCCTGTTTCTATTAATGCCGTAGCTAGAATGGTCAAACTACCGCCTTCTCTAATCTTTCTTGCAGCACCAAAGAATTTCTTTGGGAAAATAACAGCTGCAGGATCAAGACCTCCACTCAGCAATTTTCCACTGGATGGTACATAAAGATTATATTCACGTGCAACTCTGGTCAAACTATCAACTAGAACAACTACATTGTGACCAAATTCAACTAGCCGCTTAAAGTGATCCAAAGCCATTTCTGCGATTCTTATTTGATTTTCTGGATCCATATCGAACGGTGCTGCTATAACGTTAGCATCTACTGTATCTCGGATATCCGTTACCTCTTCAGGCCTTTCATCTATTAAAAGTATGTACCTTCTAGTATCAGGATAATTTTTGGCAATTGAGTTGGCAATATCTTTTAACAGCGTAGTTTTGCCACCTTTTGGAGGAGCAACGATTAAACCTCTTTGACCAAAACCTATAGGAGAGAATAGGTCAATTATTCTGGAACTGTATGGTGCGTTTTTATGTTCCAAAACCATTCTGGTTTTCGGATACTCAGGGGTCAAATTTTCAAAAGAGACTCTATCCCGAGCGTTTTCAGGGGGTAAGGAATTAACCGCTTCTATTCTTAACAAGGCAAAAAATCTTTCGCCTTCTTTTGGGGGTCTTATTTGACCAGCTATTATGTCTCCAGTAAAAAGGTTGAATTTTCTAATCTGTGATTGAGAAACATATATATCATCAGTTCCAGGCAACAATGAATTATCTACGCTTCTTAAGAAACCATAACCGTCGGGCAGCACCTCCAAAATTCCTTCATAAAAAAAGTATCCGATTGATTCAGTTTGTTTTCTTAAAATAGCAAACTTCAATTCGTTTTTTGTCATTTTAGAATAATTAGATATTTCAAGTTTACGGGCTAACTCGTATAGTTCTTTTCTTGTCATTTCATTCAATTTAGCCATATTAATTTCAATGGCTTGAATATTATCCCTAGTTTGTTTCTTAGAAACTACATTGTTAGTATTTTCATCCATGTATATTCCTCCTTATTCCATTTAGTTACTGTCTTTGGAAACTCTGAATTTACCTTTAAACCTTACTTCTAGAATAAAAAAATTTTAAAATACATCCATCATTCTAAGTTACATACAATCTGTTTTAGCTCCCCTTCGCCCAATCAGGTAGGAGGTAGATAATTAATTTATCTACCGTCCCCCCACACCACCGTACGTACCGTTCGGTATACGGCGGTTCAATAGGTTTGATGTCTATGACCCTTAACACCGTTTCTTCCTCTTTCAGACGTAGAAGTTATACTAGGCGCTTCTACATTATTTTCAGGCTCTCCCTTATCTTCGTGCAGGAAACCTTCTAATCGAAGTTGTATGCTTTTCCCGTATCCCTTCGCATCTTTCAAGATTCGAAACCTCCTGTTGTTCAGTCCTTCCTCATCTTCCAATGAGTACTATGACCTCTGCTGACTTCTCAAGATTCAGCCATACATTGCTGTATGGGTTGCCTTATTAGCATATTCTTGAGATCTCCCCAGGTAAGTGCAATAACTTTCATCCCATCTATCCGCCAGATATACTCCGTGAAGTTCTGGATAGCTATTGGACTTCGTTTTGAGTCGCAAACTCGTCCACTTCACTTAGCCCCGTATCTGATTCTTGTTCATCGGACCGGGACTTTGCCTTGGGCTTCCTTCAGATTCCACCTCACGATGGACACCCTTGCCTTCGACTAGTGGTTCCCGCTACCTGGCCCACAGCGGACTTTCACCGCTTAGCTATTGCCCATGCTGGGCGCACAACATTAAGGGGTAAACCCCTTAAGATCCCCAAATTCAATATCTTTATTCGATTAAAAATCTTTTTGCACAAATCAGCAAAAGGCAAACCCCTTAAGATCCCCGAACGCATTTGCTTCGCAAATGAGAATTTGGAAATTGTTTCTAAAGCATTATAAAAACGTTTTGCATAAAGCCGCAAAATGCAAAGCAAATGAGATTAGGAAAGTTATTCAAAAGAATTACGAAAAAGACCATTTTGCACAGATCAGCAACAGGGCTCTACCCTTTAAACCTTTTTAAATAACGTCTTATAATAGAGAATTCTTTTATTTCTTAATTGTTTCTCAATATTTTTTGCTAGCATAAGAAAATATCTCATACTCTTCATAATATATTAATAAATTTTGTGAGCACGCCACATCATAAGAACGAAGTAATCTCTTAATCGAAAAAAGTACAACTATAGAAAAAGTGTGGAGAATAAGAAATATTCTTCGGAGAATTTAAATGAAGTCCATACCTAATTCAAGAAATATAATATAAATAGTATCAAGTATCATAAAAACATTAAAAGCCCGTTGATTTATTTTAGGGGCTTAGGAATCCGCTTTGAGGGAAGTTACATCTGGAGCAAAGACTTTGTTTTCTGCACCTTGATTTTCAATCTGATTTCCATGGTTATCTAAAATTACTTCACCATCAAAATTTTCTTTTAGTGCATATTCTAAAGATATGAGCCCTATTTCCAGTTGTTCTTTTTCAGGCTCCTTTGTAGTAATTTTTTGTAGCATCAAACCTGGATAGGCAAGAATTTTTCCTGTTTTTGTATCGATGATTTTTGCGGTAAACCTTTGAAATTCGTAAGCTAATCCTGCGACTAGAGGGAGAAGTACTATTCTAGATATTACTTTCTGTAAAGTTGAATTGAAGCCTAATCCACCCGTTATGGCAAAAACAATAATCGAAGCAAAAACCGTAATTATCAAGAAACTAGTACCACACCTGGGATGCAAGGTCGTGTATTTTTCGGCGTATTTTACCTCTAAAGGTTCGTTGTTTTCGTACGTATACACACTTTTATGCTCGGCTCCATGGTATTGAAATACTCTTTTTATATCTTTCATGAAAGAAATACCCCAGATGTAGACGACAACCAAAAGCGCCCTTATAAAACCTTCAATGAAAGCAAACCAAAATTCAGATTTGATGTTGAAAGGTCTGGTTACAAATACAGGTAAAACACCGAACCCTAAGGTTGCAACTACAATAGCAATTAATATAGCAACGACCATATCTTTTGTAGTTAATTCTTCCTCTTCTTCTCCAGATACATTAGCCGAATAAGACAATGCGTTCATACCAACTATCATAGAATGTAGCAATACAAAAAAACCTCTAATAAAAGGTATTTTTTCCCAAATTCCCCAGGAGTTATCCTTTAACCTTTTAACCGCTATATTTCCGTCCTTCCTTTTTACTGCGACAACGGTATTTATTCCTTTCATCATTACGCCTTCAATAACCGCTTGTCCGCCAACGGTTTTAGGTTTTGATTTCACTAGATTGAATCCTCCTTAATATCTCTTCTGCAACACCTTGTTCAGTAACTACATAGTAAAATTTTAAAGCCTCTTTGTCAATTCCGTTGTTCTTACTAAGTATTTGAGAAGCCTTCCTTCGCAATTTGTATCTTTCATCGTTATCTAATTTAGTAATATCTTTTATTATATCAAAAAGATGCGTGTTTTTTGAACACGCTTCAATGATCTCTTTTATTACTTTCTCATTTTCATTCATTTTTAATGTTGAGAATACTCTTCTGGGGAAATATTTTCAGAAACCTTAGCCACCACTTTAAACTTAATACCCGTTCTTTTTTCCGAACCTACTTCAACCTCCACAAAACCAGGAATAACGTATATCTCTTTTCCTTTAGCCTCGATAAATCTCTTTGCAATGGCAATAGCCTTCACTGCTTGATTAACTGCTCCAGCTCCAATAGCTTGTAGCTCAACTTCGTCTGTTTTTGATAAAACCCCCGCTATAGCTCCTGCTACTTTGTTCGGTGCGGATGAATGACTAACTTTCAACACTTCCATGTCTTGGCTCCTCCTTTGTGGACAGGCTATATAAAGTTATTTTATCACAAATTTAAATAATGTCAAAGAAAAAATTGAACAAAGAATACCTATGTGGTATAATTGAAAAGGAAACAGCCTCACGGCAAGTAAGGAAGTTAATATTTACTGCATTATTTCAAGGGAAAACGGTGAAAATCCGTTACGGTCGCGCCACCGTAATCGGGGACGAAACTTACAAAAAGTCACTGGAAAGTTCCGGGAAGGCGTAAGGAGTAGAGTGATCCGAAAGTCGGGAGACCTGAATAATGCAGCTTTTTCTATCTCTTCGCGCCAAAGAGATAGAAAAAAATATTTAAATGGCGCTAATTTATATAAGGAGGCCATTTGGGATGAGGAAGGTATTATTTACATTTTTTGCTATTTTTTTGTCGGTTGTTGTGTCGGCAGCGTATTTTATGGTGGATGATCTTGGAAGATTAGTCCCCTTTGAAGGAGAAGTTAACAGGGTTATTTCTGCCGCACCAGCTGTATCTGATTACATCAAATTTCTAGGTTTAGAGGAAAAAGTTCTGGGCGTTACTGACTGGGATATTAATATTGATGCCGAGAAAATTGGTAATTTAGTTCCTTTAAACCTGGAGAAAATAGTTTCTTTGAATCCGGATGTTGTTTTTTTAACAGGAGGATTTCAAGAACCTGAGATTAGCAGGTTGGAAAGATACAATATCAAATCGTTTGTGATTAATCCAGTAAGTTTCAACGATATTTACAGGGAAATTGTATTAATTGGGAGTATATTGGGTGAAAGAGAAAAAGCCCAGGCTATTTCAAATGAACTACGACAAAGTGTTTTAAGTATCGCTAAAAGTTCTTTCACTTGGAAAAACAAGCCAACAGTGCTATATTTAATGGTTCAAAATAACGTATCTGAAATTTGGACGGCAGGAACCGGTTCATACATAAATGAGTTAATTGCTTACGCTGGAGGATTAAATTTAGCCGCTCCATATACTGGGAACAATGGTTTTTTACCCGTTGGACCTGAATTCGTCGTTGCTCAAAATCCTGATATCATAATCGTTGACTCATACTATGAAGGCGACGAAACCGCTAAAAATGCTCTCTTGAATGCCAAACAGTTTGAAAACGTGAAAGCTGTTAAAGAAGGAAAAATTGTAATAGTCGATGGTAACAAAATGCATCAACCTTCTCCATCGCTGCTCGATGTCCTTGAACAATTATATGAGTATTTTGGTGAAAACAGATGAAAATCATCCAAAAACAAGGGGAAGCCCCCCTTGTTTTATTTCTTACAATCTCGAGCTTTATATTAATTTTACTTTTCACATCTTTTGGGAGTGTAAAGATTCCTGTTGAGGACATCTTCAACTCTTTAATGGGTAAAAGCAACAACGATATTTACAACAATTTGATTTTAAACATAAGACTTCCAAGAGTGGTTGGAAGTTTTCTAGTAGGTAGCATATTGGCAGTCTCTGGGAATGTCTTACAATTGGTAGTACAAAATCCTCTCGCAGATCCATACATTTTAGGAATCTCGTCAGGAGCAAGCTTTGGTGCAGTATTATACACAGCGTTGAGCAGCATTTATGGTCTTTCCCTTTTTCTTGGATTAGAAACTTTTTCTTTTCTTTTTGGCATATTTGCAACATTTATTGTTTTAATATTGGCGCGACAGGGTAAAAAACTTCCCGTTTTATCTCTAATACTAAGTGGTGTAATAATTAGCTTTTTGTTTAATTCATTTACTACACTTTTTACCGTGATGTACTGGAGAAACTTAATTCATGTCAACATCTGGTTGATGGGAAGTACGGGGGATTTAATTTGGAGTGATAATTTTAAATTGTTTTTTACGCTCATCATTCAATTTGTTTTAGTTTTATTATTTTCCAAACAATTGAACGTTCTTTCGATGGGAGATGACATGGCAGTATTTTCTGGAATAAATCCCGATCGATTGAAGCTTTTTTTGATCGTAATAAACGTTTTCGCAGTATCTTTTACCGTATCACAAGTAGGAATAATAGGTTTTGTAGGGCTTATAATCCCTCATATAGTTAGAATCGTTAAAGGGCCATATTCTTTTATTTCAAACTTGTACTCGCTTTTCATAGGAGGAATGTTTTTAATGTCTGCAGATTTTGTTTCCAGAACATTATTTGCTCCCACAGAACTTCCTATAGGTGTGGTAACATCAATAGTAGGTGCCCCAATATTCATTTTCGTCATGAGGAGAAAAGAGAAAATATGATAACGTTTAAAAACGTCCGTTTCACTTATGGGAATGGCTTTTTTTTGAAAATCGAAGATTTAAAAATAAAAAAAGGAGATATTATTTCTATAATTGGCCCAAATGGAGCAGGTAAAAGTACTCTTATCAAGATTCTTTCAGGGATTCTAAGAAATTACAAGGGAGAAATAATTCTACAAAACAATGAATTAAAGAATTATTCGTATAAAGAGCTTTCGAAGAAGGTAGCCGTTGTACCCCAAGAATTCAACACCTCTTTCGATTATGATTTGGAAAGTATAGTTTCAACGTCAAGAATACCTTTTTCAAAGAGGATAAACTTTTTTGAATCAGAACAAGACAGAAGAATTATCGATGAAGCTCTTAAAACTGTTGGACTGATAAGTTATAAGAACAAGCCCTTTTCATCATTGTCAGGAGGAGAAAAGCAAAAAGTTATGATAGCTCGAGCAATAGCTCAACAAACGCCCGTATTGCTTTTAGATGAATTCTCTTCGCATTTAGACCCCGGTTACACCCAAAGCCTTTTGAAATTGGTTAAGGAAATGGTTACCAAAGAAAAGAAAACGGTTCTAGCAGTATTTCACGATGTGAATAATGCGGCGTTATTCTCTGATAAAATAATCGTTATGAAGGATGGATCTATTAGATACTCTGGTACACCGGCAGAGGTGTTAAATGAATCCATCATGGATGAAATCTTTGAGATGAATGCTTATATTATAAAACATCCGGTTAAAAAAGTTCCTCAAATTTTATTTAAATAAGGTGTGAAAATGGCTACTATCGATGTTATTGGTGGAATCTTTTTAGACATTTATATACTGAAAAATGATGGTAATCACAATTCAAAAATTCTACAACTTCCTGGAGGATCCGCGTTAAATGTGGCTATTGGTCTTGCTCGATTAGGTCATAACGTAAGAATGTTCGGTAACGTGGGCAAAGATTTCGTTGGAGAGTTTTTATTGGAGAAGCTATCCTTTCATTCTGTTAATGTTGAATGGATAAAGAAAGTAGATCAACACACGGCTACTTTCATCACAATGAATGAAAAGCCCATTGCAGTAGATAGAAGAATAAACGATTTAGACTTGATTATACCAAAGAAAAAATCAGAGTATCTCTTCATCACTACCGAAACGAACGAACGAATAATAAACAGCAATATTTTTCTGAACTACAAAAAAACCTTTTTTGATATAGGTCCTAGACCAAAATTAATAGATAAAAAGTGTGAAAATGTTTTTTTCATCGGCAACGAAAAAGAGTGCAAAGATTTTCTATTCACTTGCGATGTTGTAAAACTGGGGAAAAAAGGCGCTAAATGGGGTGAAAAGATAGTGGCATTATCTGGCAGAAAGGCTTCATACCAAATCGGTATGGGAGATGTGTTTGACACGGTCTTCATAGACGGAATTTTAAATAATATAGAAAAAGAGCAAATTCTACATAATGCCGTTAACGCTACTCAAAAAGTCTCAGAATACTTGGGTGCTTACAATAAAATTATCAATATATAGTTATAGTAATTAATTCGATTCATTCATTTTCAGAAGCTAAAGCTTCCTTTTTATGCCCACATTCTATCACGTCTTTCAAAGTGATATTAGATAACTCGTTAAATATTGCTTTTCGTACCCTTTGCCAGACAAACTCTACGGGACAAATTTTTTGATTTTCACATTCACCCTCGGAAATACAATCGTAAGAGTTCAACGGTTCTTCTAAAACCTCTACGATTTCGGAAAGTTTGATTTCCTCAGGAGCCTTTGTAAAATAAAATCCTCCAAATTTACCTTTTTCCGAAGAAACTATTTCAGCTTTTTTTAATTTGGCAAATATCTTTGCCAAAAATTCTTGTGAAATACCTGAACTTTCCGCAATCTTCGATATTGAGATTTTGATGTTTTCCTCATCTTTGATTCTATTTTGAAGTTTATACATTTCATATAAACCACGTATAGCATAACAGCTCTTGATTGTTAAAGACATGAAGGTCCCACCCCTTTTATTTTTTTTATAAACAATCCCTTCACCCACAAATTGCTACATTTAACCCAAATCATTTTTTCCTGAAGGCGTCCCAAAATTAATAAATTTTTTTAAGAAACACTAAAGTTTGTTTTGACGCTTTTTTGCCTCACTATTCGCCCTAATAGAAAAAGGCATTCTTTTCACAATCATCGGTATGAATATTAGTTGAAGAATTATACCAGGAATCCCGAACACATAACTCATCAAAATTGAAGTTAAAGGGCTAAGATTTATATTAAGGATTAATCCTATGGTGTAGTAAGCTACCATATATACACCCCTACCTATCAACATAGATACTAAGAGATCCAAATAAATATTTTTCTTATTTAAAAGGCCTGATATAAATCCATAGGTTGCAACTTCTATGGTCATAAATATGAAAACAGGGAATGGCGGCATACCGAAAAGTAAAAAATTTAAAACAGGCATTAAAGCCCCTACAAGTAATCCAATCGTTGCCCCTTCCATGATACCAGCCATTAAAGCAACAAAATGCAACGGTAAGATTATAATTCCCAGCATTGGATTACCGATGCTATGAACCAAAAATGAAAAGACAACAACTCCCAACGCTATATAAACAGGTGATCTTGCAACCCTTTTTACAGCTGTATGCTGAGAAGCAGAATTCTTCATTAAATTGCCCCCTTCTGATATACGAATTTAAATTGATATTAGATTTTTGAAAGTATAACTGTTTTGTTTTGAATAAGGTACCACTTGAAACAAATCCATGTTGAAACAAAATTCAAGATCATCTTTAAGTCCCAAAGCTTTTAGTCTTTTGGCATGATCAGAATCCATAACGTAACTCTTTTTACATTTAGTTAAATTTAAGGATACTTTTGCTCCGTCATTTAAGTGATAAGTTTGTTTTTCCATGATTTTTTGAACAAATAATCCACCCAGATATGAATCTTCAAAAGAAATTGAACGGTTGGTACCAGAACAAACTACTCCAATACTTTGATAATTCCCTTGTATTATGAATTCAACCACGGAAGAAAAATTCAACAATGAAAGGGCAATTATATCTCCCAGTTCGCTTGTTTTTTTCATAGCTTTTGATCCGTTGGAAGTAGTTAGTACAATGGATTTTTTCCTTATTTTATCAGAATTATTTAAAAACTCTAATGGGGAATTGCCAAAATCAAAACCTTCTAACTTTATTGCTTCTCTTTCCCCTGCGAGTAAATATCCCATCTTTTTTAATTCTTTTGCCACTTCGATGCTATCTGTTACAAAAATTTCTTCAGCACCACAATGGAGTAATGCTGATATGCTAGAAGTAGCCCTTAAAAGATCTATAAGTATATAGATTTGATGATTTTTTATATTTTCATTCGGCAGAAAATAGACATTCAATTCTGGTTCGAATAGACTTTCTTCTTTTATCTTAATCGATCTCCTTTTCTTCTGGAGTAAGATAAGTTTCAAGCCCATAATATTCAAGATGCCACGTTTCATTTAAAGAAGCTAAAACGTATCTATAATCTCCCTCATATATTACATGTGAAACGGATGCATTGTCAACTCTAAAAGAGGTATGTTGATTAAGTGGAATATTGAGAATCCATGAAATGATAGTCCTAATAGCTAAACCATGTGCAACCACAACTATTTTATCCTCTAATTTATGCTCCTTAACTATTCTTTTTATAGCCCTTACCGCCCTTCTTTGCACATCACCTAAAGTCTCAACATCTTCCACTGAGGCCCAGATATCCTTATGCCAATACTCCAATTCTTCTTTGTAATTAAGAAGTATCTCTTCTATCTTTTTCCCATCCCATTTTCCTATATTACATTCGTTCAAATCGGAATCTTTTTTTATTTGCAAATTGTGGTATTGATTGATGATTTCTGCCGTTTTAATAGCCCTTTGTAAAACGGATGTATACATCCCATCTATTTTGATATTTTTGAATCTTTCTGCGGTTGCCTTAGCCTGATTAATCCCTTCTTCATCAAGCTCTACGTCTCTTTGGCCTTGCCAAATCCCCATTTTGTTCCAAAGTGTAGCTCCATGTCTTACTAAGTAAATATCCAAAACACAGACACCTCCAATTATTCCCATTCTATTGTGGCAGGGGGCTTTGATGAGATATCGTAAACCACTCTGGTAATTTCTTCAACTTCGTTGGTTATTCTGCTGGAAACCAAGTCCAAAATTTCAAAGGGAATTTTAGACCAATCTGCGGTCATACCCTCCACACTATCAACAGCCCTTAAAGATACCACATAACCATAACTTCTTTTATCCCCAGTTATACCTACAGTTCTTATCGGTATTAATATGGCAAAGGCTTGCCATACTTTATCGTACCAACCTGTTTCTTTTAGTGTTTTGATAAAAATATTATCAACTTTTTTTAAAATTGTCAGTTTTTCTTCGGTAATTTCACCAATGATTCGAATAGCTAATCCTGGCCCTGGAAATGGATGCCTGTACAGTATTTCCCTTGGGAGCCCTAAGATTTCTCCTACACTTCGAACTTCATCTTTAAATAATTCTCTAAGTGGCTCTACTATTTTTAAGTCTATATTCTCTGGAAGTCCCCCCACGTTGTGATGACTCTTAATCTTGAATGTTTTTTTTCCAGATTTCGCACTTTCTATGACATCTGAATATATTGTTCCTTGAATTAAATACTCACAATCTTTCTCTTTTTTTGCTTCTTCTTCAAAAACTCTGATAAACTCTTCGCCAATTATTTTACGTTTTTGTTCAGGATCAGTGATTCCTTTTAATTTGCCTAAAAATTGTTCTTGGGCATCTACGGTGGTCAAATTTAAACCGATATAGTCTCTGAACGTACTTTCAACTTCTTCAACCTCATTCATTCTCAAAAGGCCATGGTTTACAAAGATGGCTTTCAGGTTGTTTCCTATAGCTCTGTGGGTTAATACAGCGGCAACCGATGAATCTACTCCTCCTGATAAAGCTATAATCGCTTTTTTATCACCGATTGTGTCTTTTATTTTATTTATCTTATCTTCAACAAAGTCCATCAAAGTCCATGAACCTTTCAACCCACATATGCCATGAACAAAATTTTTCAATATATCGATTCCAAATTCAGTATGCCTAACTTCAGGGTGAAATTGGATGCAGTATATATTTTCTGATTCGTTTTCAAAAGAAGAGATGATATTGTTTGAAGTGAGAGAAGTAATTCTAAATTTCTCAGGAACTTTCGTCACCATATCCTTATGGCTCATCCAAACGTTAAATACGCTTGGAAGCTTTTTAAATAACAGAGATTGGTTGGTTATGGAAATTTTAGTTTTTCCATACTCAGCTATACCTCTTTGTTCAACCTTTCCACCAAGTTTCTTCGCCAAAAGCTGCATCCCATAACAGATACCTAAAATAGGAAGTTTGGCATGAAATATTTCATCTGATACATGGGGAGCATCAACATCATAAACACTATCAGGTCCACCGGACAAGACTATACCTTTCACGTTGTTAAGGGATATAGTATCGTCATATTGTGCTACTTCTGAAAATACCCCCAGATCTCTAATCCTTTTTGCTAGAAGCTGAGTGTACTGAGAACCATAATCGATGACAAGAATCTTTTCCATTGAGAGACCTCCGAAATTGATATGCTTTTACTATAAACCCATAAGATCATAAAATTATAACCCTATTTTTTTTATCAGGTTCGTATGAGGATAAATTTGTATTTTTGTATAATAAAGTGTAAATATTACTTGCCAAAAAATCGTATTCAATCTGATTTAAATAGATTTCAGGTATACTTTCATACTTTTTTTTACTTGATAATAGTTTGTCGTTTAATCTATTATATATTTTTCTGTATCTCGATGGGGTAGTAATAATTGGATAAGTAGAAAGATCTTTTATTTTACCCAGCAATTCTTGACCCTTCTTTGTGAAGGCTAAAACCCTTAAATATTGTGGTCCATAATTGTTATATAATTTTACATCTTTCTCTTTTAAATCAAATAGAATCTTTAAAAGCGTCCTTTTCACTCTTGTCAACGTAAACCTTTTCGTCTTAACGTTGTTTACTAATTCTGTAAGATTGGAACTTGTTTTGGAAAATTTTGAATACCTTGTTTCTAATCCTTCTTTTACTCCGTCTATCTGAATGAATTCTTCTCTTTTCATCATTCGCAACTTAGCTAAAACTATGTCTCGCATATCTTCAAATATTATTGGGGCTTTACCTTTCTCAATCTCCCTAAGTAGAACTTCATAAGAAAAGGGTGGAACTCCTTGCTTAACTTTGTTCATCTCTTTTTTTTCTATAAGATTTCGTATTGCAGTGGCGCTGGAAATTTCACCGGTGAATTCTTTTTGATTGTATTCCGCCTTTATTCTTTGAATAGTATGTGGAACGATCTTTGAATTATATAATTTTAAGGCATTTAAATACTCCAAACCTAAGATATCGTTTGATTGCTCTAATATGTCTAGTACATTGTGTTCGTAATTTGAAGATTCTAAATGCTCAACTAAAGCAAACTTTCTAGCATTTGGGAAGGATAAACCTTTTTTTAAATTTTTGTTGAGTAACTTCTTAAAATTTTTGGGTTGCTCGTATAAAATGTTCGATATTTTATCTAAAACTTCTAAATTACTAGATTCACTTCCAAAAACTATATCTGTAACAACATTGGTTCTCTCTAATACGCCTATGGCTCCTGTTGCGAATCCACTTGCATCTTGTATACAATAGACAAATGGTAATTCCAAGACAACGTCTACTCCCATATTAACAGCAATTTCGGCTCGAGAAAACTTATCCAAGATTGCAGGTTCTCCTCTTTGGACAAAATTCCCACTCATTACAGCGATTGTGTAATCAGGGTTAATTAAAGTTTTAGCTTCTTTCAAATGATGGAGGTGCCCGTTATGAAAAGGATTGTATTCAACAACTATACCTAAAACTTTCAAAATTGATCTCCTTTTTAAAAAATAGCCTTTTATATTTATTATACCATATTTGTATACGTCATTTGCAGAGCAAATGAGGTTTTGGGTGCTGTTCAAAAGCATTACGAATAAAGTTTTTTGCAGAAAGCAGCAAAAAAATTAATTAAGTATTTAATGAATTATAATCTAAATATGTTAAAATTATAAAAAATAATCCAACCGATATAATTAAAAAAGGAGTCATAGAAACTAATGAATATTTTACTTTCAAATGACGATGGAATAATGTCTCCAGGTATTATTACTTTAAAAACTTATCTGCAAGAAAAGCATAATGTTTACGTTGTCGCCCCCGATATAGAACGAAGTGCAACTGGACATGGAATTACAGTCAGAAACCCTCTTTGGGCTAAAAAAGTTAAGTTTGGAGATACTTTTTTTGGTCATGCAGTGAATGGAACACCTGCTGACTGTGTTAAAATAGGATTAGATGCAATATATAAAGATATACATTTCGACTTTGTAATCTCCGGTATAAACAGGGGAGCGAATCTGGGAACGGATGTCCTTTATTCTGGTACCGTGTCTGCAGCATTAGAAGGTGCTGTTGGTGGTTATCCTTCTATCGCTGTTTCCTGTGTTGACTTTTCTAATCCTAACTTCGAAGATGGGGCAAAGGTTGTTTTGAATATCTTGGAAAAATTAGATTTGAACAATTGGCCTGAATTTACTACATTAAACATTAACATCCCAAGAATTCCGTATGATGAAATGAAAGGTTTAAAAATTACCAAGCAAAGCAGAAGAAGATACCAAGATTACTTTGAAGAAAGAAAAGATCCTTTTGGAAATTCTTATTATTGGATGTTGGGAAATATCATAGAAGATGATAACGATGATAATTCAGATTATAATGTAATAAAACAAGGTTATGTTTCTGTAACCCCACTGAGTGTTTTCATGACAAAGTATGATTTTATAGATGAATTAAAATCACGGTTGGAGGTTTAAAGAGATGGAAATTCGACTCATTGGAGACCCTGTTTTAAGAAAAAGGGCGAAAAAAGTGGAAAAAATCGATGAAAACTTAAAAAATGTCATTGATGAAATGTTTTCGACAATGTATCTATACGACGGAGTAGGTTTAGCCGCACCT
Organism: Petrotoga sp. SL27; assembly: GCF_002924605.1. Lineage (NCBI taxonomy): Bacteria > Thermotogati > Thermotogota > Thermotogae > Petrotogales > Petrotogaceae > Petrotoga > Petrotoga sp. SL27. Next base: position 23,360 of record NZ_JAIP01000001.1, read on the forward strand.
CAAGTGGGAATATCGTTGAGGTTTTTTATTATGGATTCTAGAGAAAACGAAGGAGACAGCCTCACGGCAAATAACGAAAAGGGCAAAAAAGTTGTTATTAACCCCGAAATAATAGAGTTCTTGGGAAAAGAGGTTAGCTTTGAAGAAGGGTGTTTAAGCATTCCTGATATATTTGAAGATGTAGTAAGAGCAGAAGGTGTGAAGGTTCGTTACCAGGATTTAAGCGGAAAAGTTATTGAGGAAGATCTTCACGGATATCAGGCAAGAATATTCCAACATGAAACAGATCATCTTGATGGGATTTTATTCACCGACAAATTACCCCTTGTAAAGAAAGCCAGGTTAAAAAAAGAATTAAACAAACTGATAGAAAAGGGGAAAAATCGCTCATTAGAGTTAGAGGATAAGGTTAAATTATGACAACTAACAACGATTTTAAAATTGTTTTCATGGGTACCCCTGATTTTGGAGCTGAAGTTTTAGAAGAATTAATAAATCACAATTTTAATGTTGTCGGAGTATTTTCCCAACCTGACAGACCTAGAGGGCGCGGAAAAAAACTTCAACCAACTCCAGCTAAGGAAATTGCCCTCAAATACAATATTCCCATATTTCAACCAAAAAGTGTTAATAAAGGAGAAGGCTTTGACTTTTTGAAAGAGTTGAATCCTGATATTATTATTACGGCTGCTTTTGGAAAAATATTGAGAAAAAACGTTTTAAAACTACCACAAAAAGGATGTTGGAACGTTCATGCATCTCTGTTGCCAAAATATAGGGGAGCTGCTCCTATTCAAAGAGCTATAGAAAACGGAGAAAAAGAAACAGGAATCAGTATTTTCAAGATGGTAGAAGCTCTGGACGCAGGAGATATTGCCATTCAAAAAAGTATACCCATTGAAATAAACGACAATTATGGCGTAGTTTATGAAAAATTATTAGCTCTTGCCAAAGAAACTGTGTTGGAGTTTTTAAATTCATTCGATCGGTTAATTTTGAAACCACAAAATGAAGAAGAAGCCTCATATGCAGAAAAAATTACAAAAGAAGACCTAATTGTAGATTTTGATAATGATACTCTAAAGGTTCATAACAAAATTAGAGCTTACGATCCCTACCCTGGAGTAAGAAGCATATACGAAAAAGAAGAGGTAAAGATGTTTGGCTCGGAATTTTCTGTTGATTTGACGACAATTGAAAATAAAGAAGAGCCAGGAACAATAATTGATATTGAAAAAGATGGCATAATTGTAAAATGTAGAAATGGGGCTGTAAAAGTGAAAGAGATACAATTCCCAGGTAAAAAAAAGATAACCACAATAGATGCCATCAATGGCAAAAAACTAAAATTACTTGGGCAGTTTAGACCTTATTAAAGAATAGCTTTTCAACGTTGCTTTTTATTATCTCTTTCAAAGTTTCAATATCAATCCCTTTTATTTCTGATATTTTCTCATAAATATACTTTACGTAGGTTGGTTTGTTCCTTTTTCCTCTAAAAGGTACAGGAGGTAAAAAAGGGGAATCTGTTTCAGGCAAAATTCTTTCAACAGGTGTTTTTTCAACCACTTCCCTCAATTTATTATTTTTTGGATAAGTAATTGGACCATCAAACCCTATATATAAGCCCAAATCCAAAAATTTCTGAGCCTTTTCCCAATCACTTGAAAAGCAATGAACCACACCTTTATACTCAGATAATCCTTTTTTTTGTAAAAAATTGTATGCCTCATCATACGCATCTCTAATATGAAAAACTACTGGTAAGCCTACCTCTTTAGCAATATCTAATTGGGTATCCAAACTTTTATACTGGTCCTGTTTATTAGTTTCCCAATGAAAATCCAATCCGATTTCTCCAATTGCAACTATCTTAGGTTTTCTTGATAGTTCTTTTATTTCATCTAAATCCGTTTCCTTTAAACCTTCGCTTTCGGTGGGATGTATCCCAACAGTTCCGAATATTTTTTCTTTATTTTTTACGAAATCAACTACATTTTTAGAAGTCTCTACGTTTATACCTATTTCGATCAACAGATCCAACTCTTCATTAACTTTTTTCATTATCTCTTGTCTATCCTCATCAAACTGTTTGAGTAACAAGTGGCAATGAGTATCAATAAAATTCAATTTATTTACTCCCTTCTCAAATAGAATACACTATCTTCTAAAATTATACAGATTGAGACCAACTTCTGAATCAAATTTTCTATCTACAGTGCCATCTATACTTTCAACGATTATTTCTGCGGTTCCACTAACTATTGCAGAATTCAAATGCCCACCATATGAACGAAGATCAGAATCTGAGATAATCACATGTAAGTGCAAATAAGTCTCTCCATTCATAGTAGATATATTTCCTGTGAGATTCAATATTTCAAAGTCTCCTTTAAACTCTTTTGAATAGTATTTCTTCTCATGGGTATTGAACAAACCAATAGTTATAGCGTTCGTTGAACCTAAACCATATACAGTGCCTAATTTTATTGAATTTTTTGTACAAAAGTCTTTCAAAGTTGAAAATATTTCTTCTCCCTTATCTAATCTAACTATGTATTTACTACCAAATTTAGCATAATCCATTCGATACTCCCCCCTCCAATTAGATTAATGAAAATCATACCACACATTTGTTATGATGGCTTTAAGCAAAAGAAAAACATTATAAGGGTGCTTTATTAATTTATAATTAATGATTTTTATGATAAAATATAAAAGAACGTTTAAAATTCTCTCAGGCTACGGAGCGAAGGGGTAACAGGATCCCTTCCTTAATGGACGTGGAACGGGTTGAAAGGGTGAGAAAATCACTTCCCTAGATGGGTGGGAGCATTTGCCGCAGTGTGCAAAAAATGTTTTTAAATGATTTTGACCTTGATTTGGGGTTTTTAAGGGGAACCCCCTTAATGGCCATGGGTGGGCTGCGGGGCGAAGGGGCGCAAACGTAGATAGAATAAATATTTTAGAAACTAACTAATTTTTAAAAATAAGTTTTTGCTTCTAAAAAGGTTACAGTTTGGAAAGGAGAAGAAGATGAAAAAAGCTTTTGTTTTTGATTTGGATGGTACTCTTTTAAATTCTGAGGTAAGAATTTCACCAAAAACATATCAAGCTCTAAAAAAGTTGAAAGAAGAAGGCCATCTTATTGTAATAGCAAGTGGAAGAATGTATGCATCGACTATGTACGTTGTTGAAAACTTTCTACCGTTTTTGAAAGGGAACGTGATTATTTCCTCCTACAACGGCGGATACATAGTCGACCTCAATGGAAAAGTAGTCTTTGAAAAAGGTGTTTCAAAGGAAAGTGCTGTCAAATGTATAAAATTCCTTAGAGACCTTAAGATCCACAGACATATCTATATAAACGATAAACTTATTTCAGAAATAGACGATAAAGAGATTAGAGATTACTCTAAACATTCATTTGTTGATTACGTGCTAGTAGATGACTTAATATCTGAAATAGAAAATTCATCTCACCCAACATTAAAAATATTAGCAATTGGAGAGCCTGATAAAATAAACCTCGTTAAAAAATTGGCGGAAAAAGAGTTTCAAGGAGAGTTTAACCTCATGAAATCTTGGGATACTTATTTGGATTTTATTCCTTATGATGTCTCCAAAGGAAATAGCTTGAAGATAATTTCAAAAATGTACAACTTAGATCCCAACACTCTATACGTTTTTGGTGATTCCGAAAACGATATAGACATGCTTGAATTAACAAAAAACAGTTTTGCCATGGGAAACGCTAAAGAAGATGTAAAAAAAGTAGCAAATTATTTGATACCAAGTAACGATGAGGACGGTGTGGCATATGCCATTGAAAAGATACTGGCTGACGATATCGACAATGTTAATATTTAGCTTTACTTTTGGAAGTATATACGATATAATACAAGAGGATAATCATATAGTTGGAAAATTTTTTCATACGTTAAAAGATATTGAAATTGCTGAAATAGACCCAAATTACATGGTGGGGTATTTTTTGGATTTACATGAAATAGATTCCGAACTTTGTTATTTGGCGTTAGGTTCAGTTAGAAACTTTTCTTTAATTCAGGATTTTTCAAGAGAATTAGGTTATTACCTTAAAAACTTGGGAATAGATTTTGTTGTATTCGGTAATTTAATGGTTTTGGAAAAAGATGCGGATGATCCTTTAAAGTATATTGGAAATTCCCCTTATTTGATATCTGAAATCATTTACCGAATGATAAGAGGATTAGAAACAAGTGGTGTTACCCCTGTAATCATTGTAACATCTAAAGACGATAGAAACGCAACTCAATCCTTACTTCAAAAAGGCGGATCATTTTACACTTATTCAGATCAAATAAAAAATGTGGACCTCTTTTTTGATGGTAATAATCTTTACCTTCAGAAAAACAATCTATTTTCCCTTCCATGGAATTACGGGAAAGGTACTCTTGAAGAGACTATTCAAGAAATTTTTAGCAATAGCATTATTTTAACGGGATGGCGTGATGAAGGCGAAAATTTATTATATAGAAAAATAAATACTACAGATATAAAATCAGTAACCTATTTTTCTAAATCAGTGGAGGAAAATGCAAAGAAGGTCTTTTCTGGCGAATTACTACCTACCGGAAATAAAAATTGGTAAACGTTCTTTCATTATTTCTTAGGGGGGCTAAAATTGAAAAGTATTGGTTTAGATACATCTGGAAAAATGATCGTAAAAGGACCTCAAAAGGCAAGAGGCATATTGACTGTTTCTGGTTCGAAAAACGCTGTGCTACCAATTATGGGAGCATCCTTACTCACTGATGATGACATTGAGTTAAGAAATGTCCCTGATTTAGCCGACGTTAGAACAATGATCGAAATACTTGAAAGTGCAGGGAAAGTAATAGAACGTTTTGATGATCAACTTATAATTAAAAGCTCCGGAACTATCAATTCTGAGATTCCATATGAACCCGTAAGAAAAATGAGGGCTTCTTTCAACGTTTATGGTCCATTAACCCTTAGAAATGGTTATGCGAAAGTTGCCCTTCCAGGCGGATGTTCTATCGGTGCAAGGCCTGTGGACTTTCATTTAGAGGGTTTAAAGAAGTTGGGAATAGAAAGTACGATCGAACACGGTTTCGTAACCAGTAAATTGAACAATCCCAATAGCCTAATAAATATATCTTTACCTTTTCCAAGTGTTGGAGCCACAGAACATGTCTTAACCACTGCTTGCTTGTTGGAAGGTGTAAAAACGACTATAACTAATTGTGCCATCGAACCAGAGGTAACAGATTTAGTTAACTTTTTAAACAAAATGGGAGCTAAGATAACGGGTGGGGGAACTTCAATATTGAAAATCGTAGGGGTAAAAAAATTATCAGGTGTAAAATACACTATAATCCCTGACAGAATTGAAGCTGGCACCTATATTATACTAGGTAAACTCATTGGCAAAGAACTAACCATAAAAAATGTATCAGCTGAGCATCTAGATAGTTTATTCTCAATATTTGAAAATATAGGAAGCCCAGTGGATTACGATGAGAAAAAAAGAGAAGTAAAAGTAGAAGAAACTTCTATGGATACATTGAACAGTATCAGCATGGAAACATCCCCTTTCCCAGGATTCCCAACAGATTTACAACCTCAAATCACAACATTTTTATCTTTGGTCCCAGGAAGATCTACAATAACTGAATCTGTATTTAAAAGTAGATTTTATCACATCGATGAGTTGAACAGAATGGGAGCAAAGATCAGGGTAGAAGACAATACAGCAATTATAGAAGGGGTAAACAAACTATCAGGGGCACCTGTAGAGGCCACAGATCTAAGGGCCGCTGCAGCGTTACTTATAGCGGGACTCGTTGCAGAAGGAGAAACAATCATCTCAAACGTGGATCATATTTTCAGAGGATACGAAAACATACACGAAAAATTAGAACAAGTGGGTATAGACTTAATTTACGAAAAATAGATTTCTTTCTTATAACTTCAAAAAAGCTGGCTTTAAAAAGCCAGCTTTTTGATTTATGGGTCATCTTAGAATTTAAATTGGGCTTTGAGATATAGATACCAATGTAAGTCTGCTAAGGTATCTGCTCCGTTTACATTACCATAAACGTCCAGAGTTTCGTTACCAAGGTGGGCTCCTGCAGAGATGTAGTCGTTGATAGCATAAGAAACGTTAGCTATATACGCTATTGGATTTTCTTCTGGTTCTCCATCTTCGAAGAAATAGTAAACATCGGCAGCTAAGGTTACAGGAACTTCAGCCACACCGTAGGTTAAATATCCATGAGGTGTAATAGATAATGTGCTTGCAAAGTCAGTTAAGTCAGCAACTTCGACGGGAACTTCTACTCCTACAACACTTAGATCGGAAATAGCGTATTCAACGGTTGGAGTAAGAGCTAAGGAATATACGGGAGTTGCATCTAATAAATTTATTGTTAATTTATCAGTTAAATCTACTGTCAACGGGGCCGCAAGATAGCTTACATCTACTCCTGCTGTAACTTCTTGTTTATCGGCAACGAAAAGACCGGCTCCACCTTCTTCTGCATAAACTGTTTCTAGGTTATTCTGCCATGTGAAACCAACGTGAGGTGTAACTGTTACAGGGTCCATTTCTAATGGGTATTCATAAGCTAAATCTACTCTGTAAGCACTTGTGGAGTCATCAGTTGTGTCATCTCCAAAATTCAGTAAGCCAAAAACTAAATCAGCGCTTAAACTTCCTGGGACTGGTACTTCTGTAACTTTTCCTTCAAGGGTAACTCTGTTGTTGGTAGCATCTTCAAATTTATAAGCACCAGCAACAAGTCCTTTTACTCCACTTACGTCGAGATCGTAACTAGCACCTAAAATCCAATTTCCAGGAATTGCGAAGTCTCCTGTAGCGTGCGGAGTAACTTCTCCAGCTAACCTATCAGCTAATACTAAGTTGACTCCGTAATCCTTCAAACCGAGTTTTAAAGAACCTACAGCATTAGTGTATCCACTCAAAGTGTAGTTACTTAAAGCTATAACGTTTGGTTCGAATCTTAACAACCATGCTTCTTCTTCATATTGAACGTATCTCAAACTTAATCCTGGTTCAACAACAACACTTGTTAAAACATCTGTAGTGGCTGAATCAGTGTCATAAACTGGAGTTGATTCGGTAGTTACAGTCACCGGTGAAAATGTAAAACCTGCTGTTAAAGTTGCCGGAAGCTCCGTAGTAAAACTAACATTGATACTCAAATCCGATGTCAACACCTTCTCAATATCCAACGCACTTTCATCCATCTTGAATTCAAAACCTGCTGTTCCACTAACATCATATACTGGCTCTAATGCAAAAAGTGCTAGTGACGCAAAAACTACCAACAAAGACAATAAAACTTTTTTCATACAAAAACCCCCTTCTACTTGTGATTTAATTTTTTAGAAAATCCTTATTATTATAGCAAACATCCACACTACTTGTCAATATAAATCTAACATTTTATAGCATTTATTGAGGCATGAATATTCCAACGACACCTAAAATTACTCCCAAACCAGCTACTAACCATAACATTGTTTTATCTTGCGCCTTTGCTATTTCTGCGTTATGAGCTTCAACTACTTGACTTAACTCTGTTATTTTTGCTTCATTAGAAGCGGCTTTTTTTGAAAGATCTGGTAAAGCCTTAACAAACATCTGATTTATTTCAGCTGTCCTTTTTACATCTGCCAAATCTTGAGATAAAGATGCGATTTGTTTTTCGTTTGTAGATACCCTGTTGGTTAATCCATCAATCTTATCGTAAGTATCGTATTTGAGATTCAAATGTTGCTTTGCCATACTTGTTTTGAATTCTTCGAGTGAAGCTATTTGCTCTTCGAGTGAAGCCACTTTTAGTGAGAGTGTAGGTAATGCTTTAACAAACATTTGATTTTGTTCTGCTAAACTCTTTGTTTCTTTCACAGTTACCTCTAACTGACTAACTGTTGCCTTTAAACCAGCTACATCTTGGCTTACCGCTAAAAGATCGGTCTCTAAAGCATCTCCCATGTTTTTGGCTCTGTAGGCTGTCTTTTTAACATCTTGATATGTCGCCTGCAAATCAGATAAAAGATCATCCGCTTGCAACTGGTCATTCAAGGAATTAAACTGACTTTCAACGTTATTTACTTTCTTTGAGAGGTCTCCTACTTTAGCTTCCAAATAGGATAAATCTCTCGTCTTAGCGATTTCAGGAGAATTCTCTAAATAAGTTACCAACCTCGACATCCAAACTGCGGCATCAGACCTTGTTAAAGGTTCATAACCTCTAAAGGTTGGTTCATCTACAGGAATTACGCCTTTTTCAACTAGCTTCATAACGTAATCATACGCCCAATGATCTAATCCTACATCAGTGAAGCCAAGTGAAAAGGCAGAAACCACAAATACCATTACTACAAAAAAAGCAAGCGTTTTCTTCATTCTTCCTTACCCCCTTTTATGATTTTGATTTGGTAAAAAAATTCTTCCTTCAAAAACCCGTCACTATATTATACTATATTTAAACAAATTTTGCAAAATCTATTTTACCTTTTTTATTTTAAAATAACTCTTTTTCCCAACTCGTAATATAGCTCCATCATCACAATCAACGATCTGTTTGAAATCATTTATTTTTTCGTCGTTTATTCTAATAGCCCCTTGAATTATAGCCCTCTTTATTTCACTGTTACTATCATAAACCTTGGTCTTTGAAACTATATCTAAAATCGTTTCTCCACTTTTAATTTGAATCTCTGGCAAATCTTCTGGCATTTCTCTTTTTTGAAAGATCGAGACAAAGTTTTGCTTGGCCTTTTCTGCTTCATCCTTATTATACAAAATAGTAACTATTTCTTCTGCTAAAATCATTTTAATATCTCTAGGGTTCACTTCTCCGCTTTTGATTTGGTCCTCCATATTTTTTATTTTATCCTTTGGAATATCTGTTAAATATTTCATATACTTAATAATAAGATGATCAGGAATAGACATAACTTTACCGAAAATATCTTTTGAAGAATCGTTAAAAGCTATATAATTGTCATAACTTTTACTCATCTTTAAGTATCCATCTGTCCCCTCAATTAATGGCATAGTAAGCACAACTTGAGGTGATTGGTCAAACTCTTCTTGAAGCTTTCTTCCAACCAAAAGATTGAAAAGTTGGTCTGTACCTCCAAGTTCCACATCGGCTTCGATAACAACAGAATCATACGCCTGGGCTAAAGGATACAAAAATTCAGATATACTTATAGGCTGATTTTCTTTTAACCTTTTACTGAAATCATCTCTTTCAAGCATTCTTGCAACTGTGTATCTTGATGATAGATTAATTATATCCGCAAAAGATAATTTAGAGAGCCACTCACTATTAAATTTTACCACGGTTTTATCGGGTTGGAGTATTCTAAAAGCTTGTTCAACGTATGTCTTAGAGTTTTCTCGTACTTCATTTTCAGAAAGCAGAGGCCTAGTTTTTGATCTTCCAGACGGATCTCCTATTCTTGCGGTGAAATCCCCTATTATTAAGTAAACGATATGACCTAACTCTTGAAACTGTTTTAATTTTCTTAATACAACAGCATGCCCTAAATGAAGATCAGGCCTAGAAGGATCCACCCCTAATTTAACTTTTAATTGACTTTTATTTTTTAATTTGATCAGAAAATCTTCTGGTGTAATAAGATCGACGGAATCTTCTTGTACAATTCTAAGTTGGTCTTCAGGGCTCAAATGTTGGATCCTCCTTTAAGCTATTATCCATGTTACCAAAAAACAGTTGATCATAAAGAGTATACCAAAAGTTAGAGCAATTTTGGAACTTTTATCTAACCCTTTCTCTCGACCAAAATTGGTAGCCGAACCTCCGGCACCAAACGCTCCACCTATTTCACTATTTTTCTGCATTCTTTGCAGTGCAAAGTAGATTACTCCCAAGGCTAAAATGATATGAATAATTATCAGCAAGACACCTAGAAACCCCATAAATTTCCTCCTCTTTAAAATATTGATTATCAATAAAAATTTATAATTCTTTTTTTATTATATCATACGAAATAACGTTATGCAAACCTTTTTTAAATTTCTAAAAATAGAGAAAAATGGAGTTTTCTCCACTTAATCGATAATAATTCCCTATAATCTTCTGTAATCAAGAATAATTTGATTAGCTTTTTTAAATGCAAAGAGGTAAAATAAGACTGAGTAAAAAAAGGAAACGGTTCCTTATGGGTAGAGAGTGGGGGAAAGAGGTAAGAACTCCTTTATCCTTATGGGTAGAGAGTGGGGCAAAGGGGCGCTGTATATAAGTTTTAGAACTTCCCAAGACAATAAACTTTGAGGTGAGTATTGTGAAAGAAAAAAAGAAAAATCCAAATCCTACTATTAAAGATGTTGCACGGCTCGCCAACGTTGGAATAGCAACAGTTTCAAGGGTGTTAAATAATTCCGAAAAAGTAAGTGAAAAGACCAGAGAAAAAGTTCTAGAAATCATTGAAGAGTTGGGTTATTCTCCCAATATTAATGCGAGAACATTATCTTCAAAAAATATAAATTCCCTTTCTTTTGTGACACCTGACATGGGAAACGAATTTTATGGGATCATGTATTCTTTACTTGAAAAGAAGATTTCTCGTAACAATTATAGGTTGATTGTTTTTCCCCTTATAGATCAGATATCGCTGGAAAAGATCAAGCAAAATACCGATTTAATTTATCAAACTGACGGAGTGTTCATCTCTTCTCTTTCCGTCTCAAGTATTTTTCAGAACAGGATTCCCCCTAAAAAGATAATATTGATCGATTCATATGATGAAAGATTTGATTCTGTCTATGTTGATAATTATCAAGTCGGGAAAACCGCTGCTGAGTACCTTATAAGTAATTCGCCGTCAAATAGCACTTTTTACTTGGTTACTTTTAAGGAACTCAACAATGAATTTACCTCTTTCGTTTTCAAAAAAAGAGATGAAGGTTTTTTACAGGTTATGGAAGAGAACAATAAAAAGGTAAAGATAATATACAGCGATTTATTGTGGGACGGAGGGTATAAAGCGATTGGTAATGTTTTAAAAAGACGTCCTAAAAAATATTCCTCCATATTTGCAACATGTGACATGATTGGAATAGGCATCAAAAAGTACTTGGAAGAAAAGAATATGCATCCAAAAAAAGATTATTCATTGATAGCTGTTGATAATCTACCTATTAGTAGACTATTTCAATTAACAACGATTAGACAACCGATTATTGAAATGGTCGAAATTGCATATGAAATGTTCATCTCTTCTATGGAAGGAAGAGAAAAAGTTGAACATCATAAATTAGAAGGAAAAGTAGTAGAAAGACAAACATAGAAGATGTAATTATTTTTTTTTTTATTATGGAAACCTTTTCACTTAATTACAACTTAAAAAGGAGGTAGGTACTTATGAAGAAAGTAGGTTACTTTTTGTTAGTATTTTTCTTAATTTCCATTTTGTTAGGCTGTTCTGCACAAACAGATCAAGCCAACCAAACTCAAACTTTGCCTGAAGAGGTTGGAAGTACAAATCCTAATGATTTTGTAAGCCTTTCTGAAGGCAAAACTGCCGATGATTTTGATGCACAAACCGTTTTGATCGTACACTATTACAGACCTGATGGGGATTATGAACCTTGGAATCTTTGGATTTGGCCAAGTAAACCCGTCTCAAAAGAAGGAGCAAGATATTTATTCGATGGCGAAGACAGCTTCGGCAAGTATGCAATCATCAAATTTGATGAAAAGCATGAGGAACTGGGTTTTATTGTAAGAACAGATAACTGGGATAAAGATATTTCAGTGGATAGATTCGTGAGTATACCTGAAAGTGGTGTTGCTGAAATATGGGTCTTATCAGGCGTAGAAAATTACTATACCGATCCAGAAAACCTTGACCTAAGTCCTCGAGTGAACGCAGCTATTATGGATTCATTCGATGAGATAATGGTGAATCTAACTGTGCCCTTTGATACAAAAGAGTGGAAAGGTAAAGTTAATTTTTATGAGGTGGAAGATTCTGATCCCGTTGCTTTAGATGTATCAGATGTTTATAAAACTGATCCTACCGATATTTCCGTCACCACAAATATTACCATAAAACTTGCTAATCCTATATCTTCCCAGGATGTGGATAAATTGTATAAAGTAGATATAGAAGGATATGTATCAGAAAATTATGTAATTATGAGAAATATTTTAGATGATGAAGTTTTTCATTACTACGGAAACGATTTAGGAGCGGTGTATTCCCCAGATAAGACAGATTTTAAAGTTTGGTCCCCCGTTTCCTCAAAGGCAACGGTACTACTTTTTGATAATTATTTGGATGAAAAACCTTATAAAGTAGTTCCCATGGAAAAAAACGATAACGGAGTTTGGCAAGCTACTGTGAACGGTGATTTAAAGAGGAAGTATTATCTATATGAGTTTGTATCATACGGAGAAACAAGAAGAACTATAGATATTTATTCCGCGGCTCTTGCCGTCAATTCTACCAAGTCTACGATTGTTGATTTGAAAGATACCGATCCCGTAGGTTGGGATAAAGATGTGAGGCCTACTCTCAACAACATAGAAGATTCAATTGTTTATGAAATTCACGTAAAGGATTTTACGATAGACGAAAGCTCAGGAATTCCAGAAGAATACAGGGGTAAATATCTTGGGTTGACTATAGACAATACCCAGTCCCCAAGCGGTGTGAAGACGGGGTTATCCCATCTAAAGGAACTTGGAGTTACTCATGTTCACATTATGCCTATTCAAGATGCTGGTTCTTTAGATGAAACTAAATTCGATCAGCAATACGGTTGGGGATACGATCCCTTGGTATACAATGTCCCCGAAGGTATTTATTCGACAGATCCGTATGATCCATTAAAGAGGATAAACGAAGTTAAAACTGTAGTTAAAACTTTTCACGAAAACGGTATAAGGGTTGTGATGGATGTTGTGTACAACCATACATACCAAGTTGGGAAGCATTCACCTTTCGATCAAACCGTTCCTTACTTCTATTATCGTACTGATCAATCAGGGAAATATACAAATGGATCGGGATGTGGAAACGAAATAGCCACGGAAAGGTTTATGGTTAGAAAGTACATATTAGATAGTTTAAAGTATTGGGTCGATGAGTACCATGTAGACGGATTCAGATTCGATTTATTAGGTTTATTTGACAAAGAAACGGTAAAAACAATATCAGAAGAATTACACGCTATACTACCAGACTTACTTTTATATGGGGAACCGTGGACTGGCGGAGGTCCAATAACGTTTGGTAAAGGGGACCAAAAAGGTTTAGAAGTGGCAGTATTCAACGATGACGTCAGAAACGCTATTAGGGGAAGCGTATTTGAACCTGAGGCCAAAGGTTTTGGCTTAGGTGCTCCAGGTCAACAAACGAGGATAAAAAGAGGCGCTGTTGGATCTATTGAATACGACAATACAATAAGATCTTGGGCACAAGACCCACAAGAAACAATAAACTACGTTTCCAACCATGATAACCATACTTTATGGGATAAAAATGCCCTTGCCCTCGGTGTAAAACCATGGGAAGAAGAGATAGACCCACTAACTTTAGAAACCTTAAAAGCCTCTCAAAAATTTTCTAACGCAATGATTTTAACCATGCAAGGCATAACCTTCTTACACGGAGGCGTTGATTTTGCAAGGACTAAGAACGGTAACGATAATTCATACAACGTTTTAGAACCAAACGTATACGATTGGAACAGGAAAAGCGAGTTTTACGATATATTTGAGTATTACCAAGGATTGATAGAACTGAGAAAAGCTCATCCCGCCTTTAGAATGACAAATAGTGAAGATATAATAAATCACATAGAATTTTTTGAACTACCAAAAGAATATAGAAAAACCGTTGCTTTTATCATAAAAGATAATGCGAACAACGATCCGTGGAAGAATATAGTAGTTGTTTACAACGCAGAACCAGAATCTTCAGTTCAAATCACTTTACCTGAAGGGGAATGGAACTTAGTTGTAAATGAAGATACAGCAGGTACAGTAACATTGGATGTTGTAGAGGGAGTAATCGAAGTATCACCTTTATCCGTCTACGTTTTATATCAAAATTAATATTCTTTAAAAATTCAAGGGGCGAGTTTCTTCGCCCTTTTTTATTTTTATAAAATGACAAAAGAATCTTGATATAAGATAGAAAACATGTTAAAATATCGATAGATTTATTAATTTTAATTTAATTAAGGGGGGGTGTTCGTGTGGCATCAGGCTTCTTTCAAAAGCAGGTTATGATGAGAAAAGTGCTGTACTCACTCATACCTATATACACATTTGCTTTTTACATGTACGGATGGAGATTGATCTTTTTATCTATATTTGTTTATGGTTTTGGGATTTTGACAGAGTATATTATGGAAAGAAGACAAAAACGTAAAGTTACCGAAGCGGTTCTGGTTAGCTGCACTTTATTCGTCTTATCTCTTCCTCCTGCAACACCCTGGTGGATTGCCAGTATTGGGATTATTTTTGGCGTTTTATTTGCAAAGGAAGTTTATGGAGGTTTTGGGAGGAACGTTTTTAATCCAGCTATTGCTGGTAGGCTTTTTATTTACATCACCTTTCCAAATATAATGACCCAATCATGGCTTCAACCAGGAAATTTTGGGAGAGCTACATCTGATATCTTAACTTCAGCAACCCCTCTTCAAGTTTTAGCTAATGGCGAAAATTTCGGTTTGTTTGAACTATTTTTTGGGCTTAGATCCGGTTCAATGGGAGAGGGTCCTATATTTTTAATACTTATCGCTGCAATTTACCTTATCGCTACAAAAACCGCTAGTTGGAAAATTATGTTATCGACATTTTTGAGTGCTTCTTTGCTGACAATCTTTTTTTCTTTAATGGGCCTACAGAACGCCTTTTATCCTTTAGAATTCTTACTTTCTGGAAGTTTCATGTTTGTTACCGTTTTTATGGCAACAGATCCTGTAACCGCACCAAAAAATGAAACCTCTAAATGGTTTTATGGCATTATAATAGGGGTTACGGCTATATTTATCAGAACTTTTTCTCTTTTCCCAGAAGGTACAAGTTTTGGAGTGTTAATGGGTAACACTTTTGCTGCTTTGTTGGATATAGCTTTTACTAGAAAGAAGGTGAAAGCATGAAAAGGGAAGGTAGAGTTTATACCATAATATTTACATTTATTATTTCTTTTGTATTTGTTTTCGTTCTGGCAGTTGCAAATGAACTAACAAAAGATACTGTAGAAAAAAATCAAGAATTGTTCCAAATTAAAGCCATATTATCTGCAACGGGTATATCTTATCAGAGTGATGAAGAAGCTTTTCAAAAATATAACTCTATAGTTTCAACCTTAAATAATAATGGCTCTGAGATATATACAGCTCAAATAAACCAAGAAAACATCTATGCTACCATCTTCTCAGGAAGTGGACTATGGGGAACGATCACGGGTGTCTTAGCTGTGAACGAAGATGTTTCTAGAATCGTTGGTATTGACTTTATATCTCAAAACGAGACGCCAGGATTAGGCGGAAGGATAGAAGAAGATTGGTTCAAAAGGCAGTTTTCTGGTCTCAAAATTATAGATAGTGAAATAAAAATAGTAACAGGACAAAACGGCGGAGACTACGACTACGAAAACGGACAAGTCGATGCAATAACTGGCGCTACAAGAACTTCTGAGTCTATTGAAAAAATTGTAAATGAAACGATTTCGAATTTGAAAGATATTCTGGGGGTGAGTATTTAATGGCTCAGAAAAATTGGATAGCGATTGCTAAAGATAATTTATGGTATAACAATCCTGTATTCATTCAAATACTCGGAATATGTTCCACACTAGCCGTAACTAATACTCTTATTAACACTTCTATTATGACTCTAGGAGTTGTTTTTGTAACAGGATTATCCGCGTTGACGGTTTCTTTGTTGAAATCTTTTATTCCTAGGAAAGTCAGAATGATAGCCCAAACGTTGATAATATCTTTTTATGTTATAATTGTTGATATCGTTCTACGGGCTTATGTACCTGAAGTTAGTAGAGCGTTGGGACCATACGTAGGTTTGATTATAACTAATTGTATAATAATGGGAAGAACAGAGGCTTTTGCTCAATCTAACCCTCCACTGCTATCCTTGTGGGATGGTTTAACAAGTGGAATTGGTTATATGTATGTTCTTTTGATGGTCGCATTTGTGAGGGAATTATTGGGCTTTGGAACACTTTTTGGATTTCAAATATTACCAAATAATTTTGCAAATTGGACTATAATGGTGATGCCTCCAAGTGCCTTCTTTATGTTAGCTATTTTTATTTGGATACTCAAAGGTTACATGTTTAGAAAGGAGGTTAAAAAATAATGTCCCCTGACGTAGGTTTGATATCTTTATTTTTTGCTTCTATTTTTACAAGCAACATTCTTCTTTCTAATTTTTTAGGAATGTGTTCCTTTATATCGGTTTCAAAGGATTTCACTTCTTCTAATGGGCTGGGCCTTGCAGTAACTTTTGTTATGACTGTAACTACCGCAATTAATTGGCTTGTCTACCATTACTTGTTGATTCCCTTCGGATTAGAGTATCTTAGATATATAGTGTTCATAATAGTTATTGCCGCAATAGTTCAGATATCAGAAATGGTTATAGAGAGAATGTCAACTAATTTGTATATGAGCTTAGGTATTTTTCTTCCTTTAATCACCGTCAATTGCGCTATACTGGGTGTAGCTCTCTTTATGCAGATTAGAAATTATAATTTTCTTCAATCGGTTATATTTGGACTAGGTTCAGGGCTAGGTTGGTGGTTAGCAATAGTATCTCTAGCAGCGATAAGAAAAAAGGTTGATAAATCTCCTGTACCAGGACCTTTAAAAGGACCTGGAATTACTTTAATCACGATTGGACTTATGGCGATGGCTTTCATGGGATTTTCCGGTATGTTAAACGTACAGTGAGGTGATTGATGTGAATGCAATTTTAGCCGCTTCATTTTTAATAGGTGGATTAAGTGCAGTTTTAGCTACTATGATTGTGGTTGTTGATAGCGTAGTTAACAATTATGGAGAGGTTAAGATTGATATCAACAACGGGAAAAAGGAGTTAAAGGTAAATGGAGGTGCTCCACTACTTACCACTCTTTCCGAGCAAGGCATCTTTATCCCTTCAGCATGTGGCGGTAGAGGAAGTTGTGGGGCATGTAAGGTGAAAGTTTTATCAGATATAGGGCCAATTTTACCCACTGAAGCACCCCTTTTAGACGAAGTAGAAATGAAACAAAATATAAGACTATCTTGTCAAGTGAAAGTAAAATCTGACATAGCAATAGAAATACCTGAAGAACTATTTTCCGCAAAAATTTTCAAGGGTGTGGTTGAAAAAACAAATGATTTGACTTATGATATAAAAGGAGTTAAAATTAAACTTGTCGAACCCAATGAAATTGAGTTTAAATCTGGGCAGTATATGCAATTGGTTATACCTCCCTACGAGAAAATAAACGAATATACTCAAAGGGCATATTCCATAGCATCATCTCCAAGCCAAAAAGAATCTTTAGAATTTTTTATCAGGCTTGTCCCAGGCGGGATTGCAACAACTTATGTTCATAATTATCTAAAAGAAAATGATCAAATGGAATTAGTCGGTCCTTTTGGCGAATTTTATATGAGAGATACGGATGCAGATATGATATGTGTTGCAGGAGGTTCGGGATTAGCTCCAATAAAATCTATCGTTGCAGATATGTTCGAAAGGGGGATAACCAACAGAAATGTATGGTTGTTTTTCGGGGCAAGAAGTTTGAAAGACCTTTACTACATGGATTTCTTTCAAGACATGGAAAAGAAATGGGACAGATTCCACTTTGTTCCTGCTCTTTCCGAACCACAACCTGAGGATAATTGGAATGGTGAAACAGGCCTTATCACAAATGTATTGGGAAAATATTTCAAAGAAAAAATGGATCAAAATACCCAAAAGGAAGGATATTTATGTGGAAGCCCCGGCATGATTAATGCCTGCATTAAAGTAATGACAGAGAACGGCATATCCGAAGATAAAATATATTATGATAAGTTCGCGTAATTAAAAGGAGGTGCTTTTCCTCAATGAAAATGACTGAAGATTTAAAGAAAGCCTATGAAAACATGAAGCCCGGAGTTATAACCGCTGATGGATTTTTAGGTGATGATGAAAGACTTTTGGTTGACATAATTGAAAGTGATGAAGAAAAAATCAGGGCTTTAAATATAAATTTAGAAGACGACCTCAAAAAGATTAGATATCTTTTTGATAAAGGAAAAGAAGCTTTTGAAGAACCTGTAACCGTTGATAATAAATGGCTTATAAAAGTGGACGAAGCTAGAGGGCATCTACCTTGTCCCTTTGAAGACGGTATTTTTAGAAAAGTTAATTTAAGGATTAAAAATTTAGTTAACAAAGAAGAACTTCTTATCACAGAATTATCGCTACACTTAATAGAAAAACATCATTTTTTCCAAGGTAAGGGGTCACCATTCAGGGTAGAACCTGAAAAACTTAAAAAAGTTCTCGGAGAATAAAAAGGAGGAATTAAAGAAACATGCCTATCAATTTAAGAGGAAGAAGCCTTTTAACGTTGAAAGATTTCACGCCCGAAGAAATAAAGTATCTTTTGGAACTTTCAAAAGATCTGAAAGCCAAAAAGAGAATGGGTATTAAGGGGAACTTATTAAAAGGTAAGAACATAGTTTTGTTATTTGAAAAAACATCAACTAGAACAAGATGTGCTTTTGAAGTAGCCGCCTTCGATGAAGGGGCAAACGTTACATTTCTAACTAACAGTCAAATGGGTAAGAAAGAATCAATAGAAGATACCGCCAGAGTTTTAGGAAGATTTTACGATGGTATAGAATTTAGAGGCTTCAAGCAAGAAACGGTGGAAATTCTAGCAAAATATTCAGGTGTTCCTGTGTGGAATGGTCTAACAGATGAAGATCATCCCACCCAAGTTTTGGCAGATTTCTTAACAGTTATGGAAAATTTTGAAAAACCTCTTAATAAGATCAAGTTTGTATACGTTGGAGATGGAAGAAACAATATGGCTAATGCACTTATGATAGGTGCCTCTAAGATGGGGATGGATTTTGTAATAATCTCTCCAAAAGAACTTTTCCCAAATAACGAACTGGTAAGCGAAATGGAAAAGACAGCTAGCGAAAACGGTGGAGAAATAACCATCACAGACAATCTTGATGCTGTTGCTAACTCGGATGTCATCTATACTGATGTCTGGATTTCTATGGGAGAAGAAAGTAAAGTCGAAGAGAGAATCAAATTACTTAAACCATACCAAGTAAATATGGATTTGATAAAAAAGACAAACAATCCTGATGTAATTTTTCTGCATTGTCTGCCTTCTTTTCATGACACAAAAACCGAGATGGGATACGATGTTTACCAGAAATACGGTATTAAAGAAATGGAAGTTACGGACGAAGTGTTCGAAAGTAAGTACTCAAAGGTTTTTGACCAAGCAGAAAATAGAATGCATACCATAAAAGCAGTTATGGTAGCAACGTTGGTAGGTTGATAGGAATGGTTGAAAAACTTGCAATAGTAGCAATTGGAGGAAATGCCTTATCCCAACCAAAAGAATCTCCAACCGCCGAAAATATGCTAAAAAACCTAGAGAACACGGCAAAATGCTTAGTTGAGCTAGTAAAAAAAAATTATAAAATAGTCATAACACACGGAAATGGGCCACAAGTAGGAAATATTCTTGTTCAACAAGATATAGCCAAAGATGTTATTCCTCCTTTTCCCCTGGATGTTAACGGGGCTATGACTCAAGGATATATAGGATACATGATATCCCAAACGTTAAAAAATGTTTTAACAGCAGAAAATATTGAAAAAGAAGTTTCAAGTATCGTTACCCAGGTACTTGTTGATAAAAATGATCCAGCCTTTAAAAATCCTTCAAAACCCATTGGGCCTTTTTATTCCAAAGAAGAGGCAGACGCCCTCATCAAAGAAAAAGGATGGAGTATGGTAGAAGACGCCGGAAGAGGTTGGCGAAGAGTAGTACCTTCTCCAGAACCGTTGGAGATTGTAGAGATAAAAGCTATTAAACAATTGGTAAGGGATAACAATATAACCATAGCAGCAGGTGGTGGAGGTATCCCAGTAATAAAAGAAGGGGATAAACTAAAAGGAGTGGAAGGTGTCATAGACAAAGATAGAGCCTCTGCTTTGTTAGCTATAGAATTGGACGCCGATGAGTTCATAATTCTAACCGCTGTAGAAAAAGTATTCATAAATTTTAACAAGCCCAATCAACAAGCCATATCTTCAATGACTGTAAATCAAGCAATACAATACATGAATGAGGAGCAATTTTCAAAAGGGAGTATGTTGCCAAAGATAGAGGCGTGTACAAATTTTGTTCTCAAGACTGGAAGAGCTGCTTTAATTACAGATTTAACCAAATTGGTTGATGCATTGGAAGGAAAAACGGGAACTTTCATAACAAAATAAGGGGGGATCCCCCTTTTTTGTTAACTAAACCTTTTTGTTCTCATCGCTTGACTTATTCTACTTTCTTTGTTTTTAAGGGACATTTTAGAAGCAACTGAGTTGTACAAAAGTTCCACCATAAATATCTCTCCTATTCTGCTCACAGTGAATTCGCTTTCCTGAGGCATTTCAGCGGAAGTGTATAAAACTAGGTTGACTATTTTTGACATAGGTGAATTAATCCCTGCAGTTATACCTATGGTGAAGGCGCCAGCGTCTTTGGCTACTTGGGCAGATTTGTAAGTATCTCTGATAACCCCAGAATGACTGATAGCAATTACTACGTCATCTTTTTCAAGATTAGAAGCGACTATAACTTGCATATGTGGATCAGAATATGCAGTGGAAGCAAATCCCAAGGCAGCAAACTTTAACGAAGCATCCAAAGCTACGGGAAAAGATCTTCCTACCGCATAGAATAGTAATTTTTTGCTGTTAAGTATCATTTCGGATGCTCGATTAATTTTATCCCTGTCCGCTTGCCTTAGAATATCTGTTAAGGAGTTTACAGTCTTGTTGTAAATCATATCTACAAGATCTTTCGACTCTTTTAATTCAAGTGTAGGGGTACTCAACTCTCTTGCTAGTTCTAACTTAAATTTTTGATATCCCGAGTAGCCAACCTTTTTTAAAACTCTGTATATAGTAGTTTCACTAGTTCCTGCCCAATTGGATAATTCAGTGATGCTGTAGTGTATTACATCTGCGGGCCTTTCGATTATATACTGTGCTACCTGCTTTTCTTTGTCAGTTAAAGAATTGTATATCCCTTTAATCTTGGAAGTTACCAACTTCGTCACCTCTAATCGGCTATAACTTTTTCATCAATTCATCTTTTTTATTCTTAAATACCTTTATTTGATCTCTGATAACTTTTTCAGCTTCTACTTCATTCATATCTTTTGTCAATTCAGCGAAATCAGCTACTCTACCAAAATAGAGGGGTACTAAGGATTCCACCAACTTTTTGTCTTTGTTTTTTGAATACTCTGTTAATGCATTGAATAAGATATCCACCCAGGTTTGAAGTGGTACTTTCTTATTTTTCATTATGATTTCCAAGTGATCATTTGCTAATCTTTTTGTTTCTTGTTTTTTTAATCCTTCTAAAAGCTGCTTTTCCAAATTTTCTATGTTGATGTTGATAGGATCAACTGATACCTTAGGTATTTCACCATACATTGGGGCTTCTTCAATAGTAACGGTATCTTTCCATTTCGAGACGCTATCTACGATAATATCAAATAACGTTCCAACAACTTGCTTAAACATTGGAGATAGATCAGCTCCAGGATCCTTAGGATCGTGAACTTTTGCTCCTAAAGCAGCTTGATAAACCTTTTTATTGGAGTTAAGTATAGCATTTGTAGTCATCCAAATATCTATCCCAAACCTAGCAACGTCTGTTTTTGCGACACTCGAAGTGGTTTTCAAATAAACATCGATCATATTTTTGCCTACACCAAAGTCGCCCCCTATTGGTTGCCTAATAGCTTGACCAAACAAAGAGGTAACTAAAGGATAACATACTTGATTTGTGATTGTACCGTCGTACTTGTGCCTCACATAATAAGGTGTAACATAATCAGAAAGTCCTTTCATTATTGGGCCAGTTAATCTTTCTATCCACCATGGCCTAACACTTTTTAAATCAGAATCTAAAAATACAATCGCTTCGGCGTCTAAGTTCTTAGCAACTTCTATGACAGAAAGCATAGCGCTTCCTTTACCGGGAAGTCCAATATAATCGTAAGCGATTTTCGGTACATTTTTTGTACCTGTTTTCATAAAAACTTCTTTTGTTCCATCTTTTGAACCACCATCAGCGTTGACAATTAGCCCATCTGAATCGAAATATTCGACTATTCCTTCTGCAGCTGTTTTAGAAACAAAAGAAATCGTTTCAGCATTATTATAGCTTGGAATACCCACAACTACTTTTACCCTTTTAGGTAAATTTTGTAAAATTTTATCATCATAGAATATTGACATTTTAACTTCCTCCTTTTTGTCGCTTTCAACTTTATTCTTTGACTCCGCCAGCAGTTAAACCAGCCGTTAGGTACTTTTCTACGGTCATAAACAACACAATGACGGGAACAGCTGTCAATACTGAGGCTGCCATCATTTTAGCCCATACAGCATGTTCAGAAAAGAAAATCTCTCTTAAACCTACTGGCAAAGTATAAGATACAGGATAAGGCCTTATGAAGATAGAAGCAAACAAATACTCATTCCATCCTATCATAAATGAGTATATGAAAACAGTGATTATAGCAGGCATTGATAGAGGAATGATTATCCTCATAATAGTTCCTATTCTTGTACTACCATCAATTAAAGCCGCTTCTTCAATTGATTCAGGAATTGTTCTGAAATAATTACCAAGCATGTACATTGAAACTGGCAACGTCTGAATTACATATATTATATACAAAGAGAACATTGAGGTTCCCCCTGAATTAGTTAATCCCATTCTTACAAACAAATCATACAAGGGCACCGATAATATCACTCCACCTACTAGGTATACTAGCAAAACTCCTCTTTGAATAAGATTTCTTCCCGGATACCAAACTCTGCTGAAAGAATAGGCACCAAATATACCTATTATCAAGCTTGTTAAAGCGCTTAATCCAGCTAATAGTAAACTATTACCAAACCATCTTAAAAAAGGGAACGATTCACGCCTTCTTTGTGATTGTATATTCTGAAGGATTTGTGCTCTTTGCTCTTCTGGAAAAGACTCTAAAAGTTTAATAAGTTGTTCTTCTTCATTACTCATTTCTTGCCTAATAGACTCCTCAAGTCCTAATAGTTGAGCATACTGTGACAATGTTGGATTCTCAGGGATCAATCCAGGATCAAATGCATCAGAATCATATCTAAAGGAAACTGAAACCATATATGCAAAAGGGTAGGCAACAAATATTATAACTAAAGCTATGAAAAACCAAAATAAAAATGTTTTTATGAAAGATCTTTTTCTGACTACCATTTTAACACCTTCCTTACATAGATGGATATGAGCACCATCATAACAATAAAGAGGACCGTTGCAATCGCTGCCGCGACTCCTAACTCTGGCAAACCTGTAAAGGCTTTTTCATATAGATATATAGGCAGAGTTCTTGCTTCTTTCGACAAAAGGTATACCTCTTCAAATTTGTAAAAGTTCCATATTCCTCTTAATAGGACTAAAGAACCTATTACATAATATAGTTCTGGTAAAGTGATGTGGTGAAATTTTTGCCAACCATTAGCGCCATCTATATCAGCTGCTTCATAATAATCTTGAGATATTGATTGTAACCTGGATAGAATCATCAAATAAATAAAAGGAAAGTTCTTCCAAATACTGTAAAAAGATACAACTAAGAATGCATTATTTGGATTGTTAACAAGGTCTTGTGTCACATCCATTATACCTAAATTACTTAAGAGTATTGTTAAAGGACCATTTAAAGGCATTAAGACGTATTGCCAAGCAAAAACGGTTGAAATAACCGGTGCAACATATGGGAACAATATAAGAGCTCTTACTATACCTCTGCCGGGAAATTCTTTATTCATAAGTAAAGCGACCCCTAAACCAACTAAAATACTGCCAACAACAGTAATCAAAACGAACAACATGGTTATACCAAAAGAATTCCAAAAGGTAGGATCGGTTAACAGTTCTCTATAATTTTGAAAGCCAACAAACTTATTCGGTACTCCCGGTGTAAGGGATACTTGAAAAAAACTCAAGTAAATATTGTATAAAACCGGATACAAAATAAAAATCCCTATCAAAATAACTGCGGGAGATACTAACCGCCATCCAAAAACCGCTTCTTTCTTCCTTAAAGGAGATAACTCTCGAAATCGTTGCATTTCTCTCTCCTCCCAATTTTTAATAAAAAAGGGGAATAAAGTATTCCCCTTTTAACAGCTAGTAAACTTTTAATAGCCTAATAATCTTTCTGCTTCTTTTTGTGCCCATTGAGCGGTTTGCTGTGGTGTCCAATCGTTTGCAAACATCAAATTGATCGCTCTACCAACTACAAAGTTACCAGATAGGATACTCATCTCCTCAATAATTTCTCCTTCCATGAACTCAAATCTTTCAACAGTATCTAATGCGGAAATAATCGTAGTTATTTGGTCCTTCCCATATCTTTCTAAAACAGGATTATCTAAAAATTCATCCATCTGTGCTATAGAGCTTCTGGTTGGATTCATTCCGCCAGGTGCCATGTGCAACCAGTAGATGTAATTGTTTCCACTCATAAGAAATTTTACCCATTGTTCTGCAGCATCTTTGTTGTCGGATGTGTTAAGTATACCCAATCCAACGACTTCTCCAAATGAAGACGGCCTTATGTTAACCATAAAATTTGCAAAACCTGTATTCTCAACAAGTTTAGGATCAAACTGTTCTACTCTTTGTTTTTGAACCTCTTCCACCGCAATATCGTCCATTATATAAGTCGAATAGAAAACCATTGCGGCTTCATTATTCAAATAACCATTTAATGCTGCTGGAACAGAGGTAAAACCAGGCTTGGAATATTTTCCAAGTTCTTTATAAAATCTAAATGATTCGATCATCTCGGGAGTATTAAAAAGAATATTTCCATCTCTATCTATTGGTCTTGCACCATTTGAAAGAGCGATTTGTGAAAAGACCTGCTCCGTATAAGCGTCAGCTTTCTTAGGCAATATTAAACCATAGAAACCATTAGCAGGATCGTTTAATGCTTTAGCAGCTGTAAGTATATTATACCAAGATGTTGGAGCCCCTAGGTCTCTTTCTTCAAACAAATTGGCCTTATACCAAATCCCTTGAACCCAGGCGTGAAAAGGTACCCCATAATATCCTCCATCTGGTGCTTTCATCAATCTTGAAACACCTTCATAAACATCACCAAAATCCTCGATGATCTTTGCATTCAGTTCTGTATCCATAAAACCTTGGCTTCCAAGCAGGAGAATAGGAGAAATGCCTCCTTCTATTACATCTGGTAAGGTACCAGCCTGAACTGCTCTTGGAATCTGTTCTAAAATCTCATTTTCCTCAATAGGTACTAAATTAATGGTTATACCCGTTTGTGCTTCAAAAATCTGTGCTAAGGCTCTTATCCTTTGTTGTCTATTTGTTTCTACCTGAGTGTGCCAAAACGTAATGGTTTGAGTGAACACCATCGCACTAACCAACACTGTTAAAATAACTACTGTAAGTTTCTTCACCATACACACCTCCTGAAATTTTGGTTCTTACTGTGAATAAAAATTTTTTACATAAGTATAAGATAAAAAGAAAATTTTCATTTTCATTATACAGAAAAAAATATTATTTTCAAAATCTGATTATTCGTGATTACGATTAATTATAAGTAATTATTTGAGATTATTATCTAAAATCTTTGATTTTCTCATTATTGCATTTTTTTGTGTTAGTCAACAAACTTTTGATATAATAATAGAAACATTAAATATGAACGGTAATATAATTTTATGTTTTGAGGAGGGTTAAAGTATGAACAAAATTATAAAAGAAATAAAAGTCAACAACGTTGAAATTAAATTGGTATCTGGTGATATAACTATCGAAGAAACAGATGCTATTGTAAATGCTGCTAATTCACAGTTGCAACATGGTGGTGGAGTAGCTGGAGCAATATTAAGAAAAGGAGGTCCCGATATTCAAAAAGAATCGAACGAATATATCAAAAAATATGGTAAAGTCGAAACTGGAAATGTTGCCCTAACAGCTGGGGGAAAGTTAAAATGCAAATACATAATACATGCAGTTGGACCTATTTGGGAAGGAGGTAATCAACAAGAAGAAAAGTTATTGTATGATGCCGTTTTCAATTCTTTGAAAAAAGCAGAAGAATTGAAATTGAATTCACTGGCCTTACCCGCCATAAGTGCAGGTATATACGGTTACCCAATAGAAAAAGCGGTTCCAGTTTATAAAAAAGCCGTCTCTGATTTTATAAATACCAATCCACAATTTTTAAAGGAAATCAGATTTGTAATATATGGCAAAGACCACTTGGATTATTTTTTGAAAGAATTTTGAGAATATGAGTTTTCTAAGGACAGTTTACTATTATTACTCTCTACGTAAAA
Source organism: Petrotoga sp. SL27 (assembly GCF_002924605.1). Lineage (NCBI taxonomy): Bacteria > Thermotogati > Thermotogota > Thermotogae > Petrotogales > Petrotogaceae > Petrotoga > Petrotoga sp. SL27. The sequence goes on from NZ_JAIP01000001.1 coordinate 50,074, forward strand.
ACCTTAATTATTCAAGAAAAAAGATATTAGCATTAAGAGAAAAGAAATTTAGAAAAATACTGAAATATGCTTATAGAAAAATACCGTTTTATAAAGATTTTTATGCTTCTTATGGCATAAAAGAAAACATGCTGCAAGAGATTCCCATATACGAATTACCAACGATCAATAAAAATATTATGATTGATAATTTTGATAAGTTCTTTAAAGATAACCAAATTACTAAAAATAAAGTGGAAGATTTTTTAAAAAATAACCCCAATCCAACTTCTCTACTTTATGACAAGTATCATGTAATACACAGTTCTGGGTCAACTGGAACGGTAGGATATTATTTGTACAGTGAAAAAGAGTGGGATTTCATCAAAGCTATTTCAACAAGGATGTTTTCAAATTTCACTCTCAAAAGAAAGAAATATGCCTTTATAGGTGCAGTTGATGGACATTATGCTGCCATAAGTTTGTTCCTCTCTCCACTAAATGGACCTGAGAAGCTTTTCTATAAAGATTATATGGTAATGGATATAAACAAACCTATCAAAACTTACTTAAAAAAACTTAACGAGTTTCAACCGGATAATCTTACAGGGTATCCTTATGGTATAAGATCTTTAGCTACCTTTCAAAGCAAAGGCCTTTTGAACATTCACCCCGAAGTGATAGTTTGCGGTGGAGAACCTTTATTAAAAAATGTAGAACAGTTTTTAAAAGAAGTTTGGAAAGATGCTGAAATAGTTGATAGCTATGCAACATCTGAGTCTTTGGCTATGGGTGCCTCTAGGGAAGATTTAAAAGGTATGTACATATACGACGATGCGGTTTATCTTGAAATCAAAGAGAATAAAACAATTTTAACTAACTTGTACAATTACACCCAACCTATAATAAGGTATGAATTAACAGATATCCTAAAAAAATCAAAAGATGATGAAGGCGAATGGCCTTTTACAATGATCGAAAAAATTACTGGTAGAACCGAGATAATCCCATTTTTTATAAATGAAAACGGAGAAAAAGACGGTATTCATCCACTCGTTATAGCCGAATTTTTTGTCAAAGGAGTGGCTAAGTTTCAATTCGTCCAAAGAAATCAATCTTTCTTTGTCTTTAAAATAGTTGTTTCACAGAAAGAACGTTCGGATAAAATTGTAGAAGATGTTAGAAACAAACTTACCGATATCTTAGAAAAGAAAAAAATGAAAAACGTCAATTTTGAGGTAAAAGTTGTGGAAGATATCAAGTCAGATGAAAAGACTGGAAAATATAAATTAATTGTAATTGAGTAAAAAATCAAAAGAAAAGAAGGTGTTTTACATGGCAAATTTATATTTAATAGACGGCTCGGGAATAGCATATAGAGCCTTTTTTGCACTGGGGGACTGGATGAGCACTTCTGATGGTTTGCCAACAAACGCCATCTATGGAGTAGCTAGAATGCTTCTAAAGTTACTCAAAGAATACGTTAAAAAAGGCGAAGATTCAATAATATTTGTTATGGATAAAAAAACCACCACTTATCGAAATGAACTATTAAAAAGCTATAAAGCCCAAAGACCTGAAACGCCCGAAAAATATATACAACAGATCCCATACATTTACGAACTAGTGGAAAAATTAGGCATGAAATTAGTTGCTATGGATAATTACGAAGCCGACGACGTTATAGCCACGATAGTTGCAAAAAAGAAAAGAAAGTACGATAAAGTTTATATAATCACGTCTGATAAAGATATGATGCAACTTGTTAAGGATAATGTGTATATATTGAGGCCAGAAAAAGGAATAACAGAAATGGTAAACTACGATGCACACCAAGTGAAAGAAAAGATGGGGGTTCCTCCAGAACAAATAGCTGATTTACTGGCTTTGATGGGAGATAGTTCTGACAACATCCCGGGAGTAAAAGGCATTGGATTAAAAACAGCCCAAAAATTGTTGCAAAATTACAAGGATTTAGATGATCTGTATCAACATTTGGATGAAATAAAAGGTTCTACAAAAAACAAACTAAAAAATGAAAAGGAAACAGCATATCTGAGTAAAAAATTAGTCCAGTTGATGGCAGATGCACCAATAGAAGAAATATTTGAAGATAAAGAAATAATATATCAAGGATTCAGAGACGATCTAAGAGATTTCCTTAAAAAGTTAGAGTTCAACTCACTATTTAAAGAGTTAGATATGCCTGATATAACTAGTAACTCATCTAAAGTGAGAATGGAAACAAAAACAGAAAAAAAAGATTATTCAGCAAAAGGTAAGTATTACGAATACAACGCACAAGATTACAAAGAACTATTAAAAACTTTAGAAAAATACGAAATAATATCTTTTGACCTTGAAACTTCTTCTCTTGATCCATATCAAGCAGATATAGTAGGAATCGCTTTAAGCTGGAAACCGTTTGAAGGATATTTTTTGTATCTATACAAAGAAAAAAACAGATGGGAAATAACGAAAGAGATAGTCAATCTTTTAAACAACAAAAAGGTCATTGGTCAAAATTTAAAGTACGATATGACCGTTTTGAAAGTAAATAGAATTGAATTAAACAAAGTATATTTTGACAGTATGATAGCTGCTTATTTGTTGAATCCGGATAGCAGAAGGTTCAATATGGACGATCTCGCCAAAGAATATTTGGATTATAAAACAACTAAATACAAAGATGTTATGGGAAAAGATATCAAACTGTTAACCCTTGGAGACATCGATAAGAAAAAGGTTGTTGAATACGCTGCAGAAGATGCGGATATTGCTTATCGATTATTTGAAGTATTAAAACCCCAACTAGAAGAATTTGAACTAATTGAATTGTTTGAAAACATCGAAATGTCAACTATAAATGTGTTATCAGAAATGGAAATGAACGGAGTATATTTTGATTTAAAAGAACTCAAAAAACTGGAAGAGGAATACAACAAAAAGCTAAATTCATTAATGTATGAAATGAAAAAAATCGTGGGTTATGAATTCAATCCAAATTCACCAAAACAAGTTAGTGAACTACTTTTTGAAAACTTAGGATTGAAGGGAAAAAGAAAAACTAAGAGCGGATCATATTCAACAGATGCTGATTCATTGGAAGCTCTAAGAGATGAACATCCCATAATAGAAAAACTCTTAGAATATAGGAAATACCAAAAACTTCTTTCTACATACATAATTGCTATACCAAAATTAGTTAACAAAAAAACTGGTAGGGTTCATACATCTTTCAATCAAACGGGAACAGCTACCGGTAGATTAAGTAGTAGCGAACCAAATCTTCAAAATCTCCCCATACGAGAAGAAGATGGAGAAAGAATTAGAAGCACCGTCAAGGCGCAAAAAGATGATCGTGTTCTACTCAGTGCCGATTATTCACAAATTGAATTGAGAGTTTTAGCTCATCTAAGTAACGATGAAACTTTAATAAATGCTTTTAACAGTGATGAAGACATACATGCTCTAACCGCAGCTGCAATATTTGGTGTAAAAATCGACGATGTCGACTACAACATGAGAAGAGTGGGAAAAGTAGTTAATTTTTCTCTGGTGTATGGATCATCTCCATATGGATTAGCCGAGAATTTAAAAATACCTGTAGAGGATGCAAAAGAGTTCATGAACAAATACTTTAAAACTTACCAAAAAGTCAAAGAATATCAGGAATCAAGCTTAAAGGTTGCAGCACAAAAAGGTTATGTCGAAACTATATTCGGAAGAAAAAGATTTTTGAAAAACATAAAAACAGGCAAATCTGAACTGAAACGGATAGTCATAAATACCCCTATCCAAGGAAGCGCAGCCGATATAATGAAACTGGCGATGATAAATTTGTATAAAAAACTTCCAAAAGAAGCAAAATTAATACTTCAGGTACACGACGAAGTTGTAATAGAATTACCAGAAAAAATCGTAGAAGAAACCAAAAAAACGGTCCAAGATTGTATGGAAAATGCTGTCAAAATGAAAATACCTTTAAAAGTTGATATAAGTGTTGGTAAAAACTGGCTAAAATGATAATTATAAATATGTATAACTAGTTATAAAAATATTTTCATTTTTAAAAGAAAATCTGATATAATCTAAATAACTAATTAGATATTTTGTTTTGCTGTTCTGTGCAAAATGGTTTTTTAAATTTGCTGCAGTGTGCAAACCTTGTTTTTAAATGATTTTGACCTTGATTAGGGGTTTTTAAGGGGAACTCCCTTAACGTTCGGGGATTTTAAGGGGTAAACCCCTTAACGTCCTGGTGAAGGGCCGCTATATAATTAGATTTTAAATTCTACAATCAAAAAAACCAACATGGAGGAATCGAATGAAAAAGTTTCACATCGTAAAATTAGGTTGTCCAAAAAATGATGCAGATATGGAAATTCTGAAAGGATTACTCCTGAGCAAAGGATATAAACACGAGAATAACCCTCAATTTGCTGACTACATATTCATCGATACATGTGGTTTTATAGAAGAAGCTAAAAAAGAAAGCATTGAAACTATATTTGAATATACATCCTTAAAAGATAATAACAAAAATCCAAAAGTTATACCAATAGGTTGCCTAACTCAAAGGTATTTCAATGAGTTTCTCGAAAATGTTCCAGAAATAGATGGATTATACGGTGTGTTGTCCCCAAAAACCATAGTTGAGAAAATTGAAAATGGTGAATTTTTTTTTAAAAACGATATTCCTGAAACTTTGTATAATTGTAAAATTAGAGCGGTTCCAAATTCATATTACGCATACGTAAAAATTGGGGATGGGTGTAATAGAAATTGTACCTTTTGCTCTATACCCACGTTCAAAGGGAAACCGAAAAGCAGAAGCATAGAAGAAATAAATGAAGAAGTAGAATTTTTGGTATCCAAAGGCGTAAAAGAAATCATTCTTGTATCACAAGATAATACATTGTACGGCATAGATAATTACAAAAAGCAGGCATTACCTGATTTATTAGACAAACTTAATGATATAAGAGGGAAATTTTGGATCAGAGTCATGTACTTACATCCGGATTTTTTAAGCGAAGAAATCATAGAAAGCATACATAGAAATGAAAAGGTATTAAATTATTTCGATGTTCCAATTCAACATATCTCTGATAAAATTTTGCAAAGTATGGGAAGGCATAAGAAAAGAAGTGAATTAATGAAACTATTTGAGAAAATTAGAAAAGAACCATCCGTTATTAGGACAACGTTAATGGTAGGATTTCCTGGAGAAAAAGTTGAGGACTTTGAAGAGTTAGTAGATTTTGTAAAAGAGGTAAAATTTGAAAGAATGGGGAGCTTTAAATTTTCAAAAGAAGAAAATACAAGGTCATTCACGTTTCCAGAACAAATTGATGAACACATTAAAAATCAAAGACAAAATGAACTAATGGCAGTTCAAAGTAAAATTTCCAAAAACCTCATGGAAAAATATACAGATAAATCTTTAGAAGTTCTTTTGGAAGAAAAAGAAGACAACGTTTATATCGGAAGAAGCTTTTTAGACGCTCCGGAAATTGATGGGAATGTGTATATAAAAAATTTTGGTGACAAAGAACCATATTTAGGGGACTTCGTGAAAGTGAGAATTACTGGCTCATACGAATATGATCTAGAAGGAGAAATCGTTGAACATGAACATACCAAATTTTTTAAGCTTTTCTAGGATAATACTAGCCGTTCCAATATTTATTTTAACCGTCTTTGGAGAACCTTTTTATATCGTAGCCTTGGTTTTATTTATTATAGCTTCTTTAACCGATTGGTTAGACGGTTATGTTGCCAGAAAGACAGGTCAGGTTACCGATATCGGCAAATTTTTTGATCAAATATCTGACAAAATACTTATAAACTCTGTTTTTATTGCGATGTTGGGTGTAGGGATTTTGCCTGCGTGGTTTGTTGCTGTAATTGTATCAAGAGACACCTTTGTAAGCGGTTTAAGAATGGCAGCTGCGAATAAAAATATTGTTGTCCCCGCTGATAAGTTTGGTAAACTAAAAACCGTCTTAGAAATCGCTTTAATCATTGTAATATATTTGATGCTTTGGAACTTTCTAGTTAGTACGTTGATCTATTTAACCGTTATAATCAGTCTATTATCGGGAGTAAATTATACTCTCAAAACTGCTAAACAATTTTCAAAAAGAAGGGGGTCCTAGCATATGACACAGCTAAAAAATGTAAATTACTACAATACCGATAAATTAAGATCCTTCATTGCCATTGAAACCAACGAAAAATTAGAAGAGTTGTTGAATGATTTAATTGAAAGATTTCAAAGGATGGGATTTAAAGCCAATTGGACAAAATCAAAAAATGTCCATTTAACCTTGTTTTTCCTCGGAGATCAAAAAATGGAAAAGATAGCCCATCTGGCTTATAAAATTGGTGAAAGAATATCTGGATTTCCTACTTTTCATTTTAATATCCATAAAATGGGATTCTTTGAAAATGATTCTCAACCAAAGGTATTATGGCTAGGAATAGAAGAAGATAATACCTTAATTGGACTATATGATGAAATAAGGAAAGTACTAAAGATTTCAGAATTTGAGGTTAAAGATACCAACTTTTTACCTCATATTACTGTCGGAAGAGTTAAATCCTATCCTAACCATTGGAAAGAACTACTTAATTCTGTAACTTTCGATCAAATCCAAGTATACGTAAATTCTATCGGTATATACTCTTCTGAACTAACAAGGAAAGGCCCAATATATAAAAAACTTTACACTGTCGACTTTGAAGGAGGCGTCATCATTAATGGCTAAAAATGATTCTAAAGATACAAATAAAGAAGAACTGTTAGAAAAGCTTGTTAAAGAATTAGAAAAAAATCATGGAACAGGATCGGTCATGATAATGGGTAAGGGATTGGATAATAGCAATATATCCGTTGTACCAAGTGGATGTTTATCGCTAGACATAGCTTTGGGTGTTGGCGGATATCCAAGGGGAAGAATTGTGGAAATATATGGAAACGAATCATCGGGTAAAACTACGTTAGCTCTTCATTCCTTAGCGGAAGTCCAAAAATTGAACGGTATAGTCGCATTTGTTGATGCCGAACATGCTTTAGATGTTGAATATGCCAAAAAGTTAGGCGTAGACGTCGACAAATTAATTGTTTCACAACCGGATTATGGTGAACAAGCCCTTGAAATTGTAGATTCTTTGATAAGATCTAACATAGTAGACTTAATAGTCGTAGACTCTGTAGCCGCTTTAGTACCGAAAGCAGAAATAGAAGGAGCTATGGGAGACTCTCATATGGGACTTCAAGCAAGACTTATGTCTCAAGCTCTAAGAAAATTAGCTGGAAGTATAAACAAGTCCAAATCTATAGTAATATTTATAAACCAAGTAAGGATGAAAATAGGGGTAGTGTACGGTAATCCAGAAACCACTACGGGAGGAATTGCACTAAAATTTTATTCTACGATAAGGATAGAGGTAAGAAAAGGTAATGCCATAAGAGAAGGTAAAGATCAAATAGGGAATGAAACAACCTTAAAAGTTGTAAAAAATAAGGTTGCACCGCCATTCAAACAGGCAAATGTTGACATGATCTTTGGCCGAGGTGTCGCCAAAGAAAACGATATCTTTAACCTAGCTGTGGAGGAAGATTTAATTCAAAGAAAAGGTGCTTGGTTCTCTTATATCAACGAAAATGGTGAAGAAGTTAGTTTAGGACAGGGTAAAACTAATTCAGTTAGTTATCTCATGGAAAATCCTGACATACTTGATTATTTAGAATATACGATTCGCAAGAAGCACAATTTAATCATTCCCGATTATCTAGTAGAAAAGTTCGAATCTAACTCGTCAAAGAGCAAAAAAGAGAAAAATGAAGAAGTCCAAAAAAATTAATCCAAAAGATGAAAAAGCAGCCGAAAAATCTGCATTGAATTTAATAAAGTATCGTGCCAGATCAGAAAAGGAACTTTCAGTCCGTCTAAAAGAAAAAGGCTTTGATGATGAAGTTATTGGTAAAGTGGTAGAAAAATGCAAGAAAAACGGTTTGATAGATGACAAACTATTTGCATATTTATATGCATATGACAAGTTAACTTTAGACAAAAAAGGTCCTTTGTTTATACAGCATGAATTAAAGCGGTTGGGAGTAGAGGAAAGTTTGATTTTTGAGTCCCTTGACAAAGTTAAAAACGAAGTAGATATAAATACAATTGCTTTAGAATTGGCAAAAAATTATTATGAAAGAAAACAGGACATTCTCAAAACTAAAGTTTACTTGTATAGAAGAGGTTTTGAGCCAGACATTATAAACTGTGTTATTGAAAACTTAAGAGGTGATTAAAATTGGAAATTCTGGTATATATAATTATAGGAGCAGCAATATTCATCTTATCTTTGCTTGTTGGAATTAATATTGGAAACAAAAGAATTATTTCTACACTAAAAACAAAAAAAGAAGAATTGGAAGTTGAAATAAAAAACAAGCAAAAAGAAATAGAAAAGCTATTAAAAAAAGCAGATGAAGAAGCTAAGGCATTAAAACAAAAAGAATTATTAGAGGCAAGAGAAGAGATACATAAACTCAGACAACAATTTGATTTAGAAGCCAGGCAGCAAAGAGAAGAGCTTAAAAACAACGAAGAAAGATTAATAAGAAAAGAGGAAAGCTTAGCAAAAAAAGAAGAGAATCTAGAAAAACTAAAAGAAAAATTAGAAGCCCAACACGAAAATATCCTAAAATTAGAGAAAGAACTGGAAACAAAATTAAATGAAATCGCAAAAATGACCGAAGAAGAAGCACGTCAGATAGTAATAAACGAAGCAAGAGATAAATACGAAAAAGAAATTGCCCAAAAATTCAAAGAAATAAAAGATTATTATGAAGATGAATCAAAAAAATATGCCCGATGGGTTATCACTACCGCCATTCAAAGATATGCATCAGATGTCACCAACGAAATAACTACGTCAACCGTATCCTTACCTACAGATGACATGAAAGGCAGAATAATTGGTAGAGAGGGAAGAAACATCAGAACATTTGAAAAACTCACCGGTGCCGATTTGATAATTGATGATACCCCAGAAATAGTTGTAATATCCTCATTCAACCCATTAAGAAGAGAGATAGCAAAAAGGACACTCGAAATGCTAGTAGCCGATGGACGAATACATCCTGCCAGAATAGAAGAGCTCTATGAAAAATCAAAAAATGAAATTCAAGAATACATAAAAGAGGTAGGAAAGGAAGCGGTAATTCGAGCAGGTATAAAACAACCTCATATTGAGATAATTAAACTTCTAGGTAGATTAAAATTTAGAACCAGTTATGGACAAGATGTATTGGAACATTCCATAGAAGTATCACAATTTGCTGGAATGATGGCAAGTGAACTAGGTTTGAACGTTGAACTTGCTAAAAGAGCAGCTTTATTTCATGATTTAGGAAAGGCTGTTGATCATGAAGTTGAAGGATCACATGCTATTGTTGGAGGGCAAATTGCTAAGAGATACGGAGAGAAATTGGAAGTAGTTAATGCTATACAGTATCACCACAACGAAGTTGACCCGATGACACCCGAAGCTGTTTTAGTTGCTGCAAGTGATGCACTATCGGCATCCAGACCTGGTGCACGTAAAGAAACTTTGGAAAATTACATTCGAAGGATCGAGCAACTTGAGGAGATTGCAAAATCATTTAGGTACGTTGATAAAGCTTACGCGATACAAGCAGGAAGAGAATTGAGAATAATAGTTCAACCAGATAAAGTTGAAGATGAAGTCGCAGAAAAATTGGCACACGATATATCTGTTCAAATAGAGGAAAAAGTTCAATATCCTGGAGTAATCAAAGTAACCGTAATTAGAGAAAAAAGAAGTATATCTTATGCAAGTTAGAAAACAGTTAATATCTTAGGGGTTACACCCCCTAAGATATTATTTTTATAATAAAATCAGGTGTTTATTATGACAGATTTTGAACCATCTGGTTTACTTATTGATTATTTTTACATATGTAAAAGAAAACTATATCTCTACTTTTACAAAATTTCCTTTGAAAATACAAATGATGCAATACAGATAGGTAAAGAGATAGAAGAATCGTTTTTCAAGGATTCATTGAAAAGTATCACCGTAGCTAACTCGAAAATTGATTTCATCACTATTGAAGATAAAGTAGTAGTTCATGAAATAAAGAAAAGTAAAGCTTTCGAAAGTGCCCATATTTGGCAAGTTAAATATTATATTTACCAACTTCGTCAAAAAGGAATCGATTCAGAATATGGTATAATTCATTATCTTCTTCTGAAAAGAAAAATATCAGTCAATTTTAATGAAATGGACCAAGCAAGGATCCAAGAAGCTATAGAAAAAATAAGAGAAATATTGTCTCTAAGTCAACCACCACAGGTAATCAAAAAACCATTTTGTTCCAAATGCGCTTATTATGAATATTGTTATATATAAAGTGAATCAAACATGAAGAGAAATTATTATATATTTTCTTCAGGACGTATAAAAAGGAAAGAAAATACTATATTATTTGAAAATAAACAGGAGAAAAAAAGTATTCCCGTTCAAGATGTTGACTCTTTATATTTATTTGGAGAAAATGATTTAAACTCAAAATTTCTAGATTTCGCTTCAAAACATGAAATAAAAATACATATTTTTAACTATTATGGCTTTTATTCTGGGACTTACTATCCAAGAGAAACAAATTTATCAGGTCATGTTGTTGTTAAACAGGTTGAAAATTATTTAAACAAAGAAAAAAGAGCTTATTTAGCAAGAAAATTTGTCCAATCTGCTATTCACAATATGAAAAGAAACCTACAAAAAAGAACAATTGATTATGATCCGGAAGAATATTTGTCAGAACTAAGTACAAGGTTAGAAGATAAGATTGAAATTCAAGAAATAATGTCACTTGAAGCTGCTGCAAGAAAATATTATTATTCCCTGTGGGAAAATATAACAAAATGGAAATTTGAAAAAAGAACTTACAAACCTCCTGAAAACCCTTTAAATTCACTAATATCTTTTGGATACTCTCTATTGTATACTACTACACTATCAGAAATATACAAAACTCACCTAGATCCTAAGATTAGTTATCTTCACGAACCCTTTGAAAAACGCTTTTCTCTCTCATTAGATATCTCCGAAATTTTCAAACCTATTTTTATCGACAGAATAATATTTAGACTAATAAACAACAAAATGATCTCAGACAATGATTTTCAAATGAATGAGTTAGGAGTATTTTTAAATGAAGAAGGAAGAAAAAAATTTGTAAAGGAATACGATACTCTTATAAATTCTACAATATTACATAGAAATTTAAAAAGAAAAGTAAGGTACTCTTCTTTAATAAGACTGGAATGTTATAAAATAATAAAAAGATTAATTGAAAATCAAGAATACAAACCATTAAAAGCCTGGTGGTAAGTATGAAAATTATCTTGATTTATGATATCGATACGACCGATCAAGAGACTAATCCCAATAAGCGATTAAGAAAGATCTTAAATATATCTCGGCAATATCTCAATCAAATTCAAAAATCTGTCTTTGAAGGGAATTTAACTCAAGGGGAACTTTTTAAATTGAAAAATGAAATCTTAAAGGTAGTGGATAAAGAAAAAGATAGCGTGATTATCTATCTTCTCAACGATGGAGTAGATTTGAAAAGAAATATTTTAACTAATATAAAGGATCCATATGATAATTTCTTATAATCATAATTAAGTTGGAATTTAAAAAAAGGGGTGATAAATTTGAGATTAAAAGTGATATTTGAAAGTCAAAGCGATACCTCCTATATACCGTTAGACTACAGACCCACCTTAATTTCAATGCTTAAATCAGCTTTAATGAATACAACTTACTATAACGAACTTTTTCAAAAGAAGACACTCAAATCTTACACATGGGCTGTATATTTTGGGAAAGAATTTAAAATAACTAATAATTCTCTCCAAACATCAAAAAATATTACTTTTTATTTTTCAACTAGTGATGAGCAACTAATAATGGTTCTTTTCAATGGTTTACTTGATCTCAAAAAGCAAACTTACAAATTATCTTTCCCTCAAGTTAATTTCTCTATAAAAACTATTATTCCTTTCCCACCAGAAATGTACAATAAATCTTCGATCTATTTTAAAACAATGTCTCCAGTAATTTTAACTAATCCTCTTGTATCCAAAGATGAAAAAAATTTTTATGTAACTCCTCAGGAAGAATTTGCAACTTTTCAATATATATTGAACCTGCAAACAAGGAAAAAGCTTGAACTACTTGGTTTAGGAAATATTTACAAAGATATTTTATTCGAAAATATAAATACAAAAGATACGTTAATAAGACACTACGGTGGATTTATAAAAGGTTTTACAGGATTTTTTAAAATTACATCCTCTCCTCAAATTATAACCTTTTTATACGAAACAGGAATGGGAGTCAAAACGGGTTCTGGTTTTGGTTATCTTGACAAAGTGGGTGAGGAATGATGAAATTATACTCTTCAAACTGGATTTGGAATGCTTCCGTTATTGGATTTTTAAACGCCGTTAAAGAATTAATGGTAAATGGGGAGGAAGTTGTAGATCAATTAATTAAAGGTGAAGAATACGTGGAAATAGAACAAGATTTAGAGGATTTTTTATGGAGTGATTTTAATACATCCTCAAAATATAATCTAAAACCAGAATATGAACCAAAATTTGACGAAAACAGATCTTTACCAAAAATAGGATGGATGTTTATTACATCGGTAAATCCTCAAGCATTTAAAGAGAAAATCGCTTTAAAGCAGGAGGAAGAAGGCTTCACCGCCAACTTTAACAAATTATTTTCTAATGCAGGTCCCTATAAAAATTTTATTAATACTCAAATAAAAGATAAAAAACTAAGTATCATTAATTTCTTTTCTAAACCAAAAACTATTGAAAATGGATTAATTTGTTCTTTTTGCAATCAAAGGATGGTCCCTGAAAATAATTCTGAAACAAATGATTATCAAATTTCCTTCAACTTAGCCTTGTTTCAAGACATTGGGGGTAGTTATGGAAAATTCCCAAACGCGAATTTTCAAGATATTTCAGAACTTTTAATATGTCCCACATGCTCACAGTTCTTATTATTCAGACACAAAGGATTCGAAAATATTTTTATTAATTCAACCTCGTTCAATCTAATGTACAAATTAAACCAACTAGCAAAAAACATGGAAAGAATTGATCGAAAGGAATTTTTAATGCAAGCTCAAACTTCAGAAATGATAATAAGAAATTCTTGGACTCTTTCTAATACAGAAATTATAGAGATAAGTGGGTCGAATGTTACTTTTAATAATATTACAGATCTTACAGCAAAATTATTTGTTTCTCCAATTATTATCTCTTATTTACAAGAAATTACTTACAACAAGCAAAATATTTTGGACTACATTATTTCATCAGACTTTTCAAAAATTCTTAAGTTAGTTTATAAAGAGTTAAAAAATGATTATGCACCCTATTATGAAATAAAAATTTATACAGAAATTCAAAAAATCTTAGGAGGTGAACAAATGAAAGAAAAAGTTATAAGTGTAGAGAATCTGTATTATGAAGGAAAAAACTGCAAAAATGAAGATCTTATTGAAAGTTTGAAGAGAAACATATTCAAAATCTTAGAAATGGTTCGTCTTGGGAAAAAAGCACAAACTCAGTATACAATACTTCGAATTTTTGCATCTTTCAACGAAAAAATACCAGAGAACTTGTCGAGGATATTTAACCCACAATTTCCAGAGGATTTATTCCAAGCAGGAATGTATAACTTTTTAACAGGAATAAAAAATGCCCAAAAAAAGGAGGAAGAACAACTATGAGTATAACAGCTACAATGGTATTTGAAGCTTCAGAATTAAATCGCGACGAAAAAATGGGGAACAATATACTAACGATAAAAAAGCTATCTTATGGTAATAAAATTCTTGCTTTTATATCTAGAAATGCAATAAGGCATTACCTTTTCTATACCTTGAATAGACTGTATCCGGAAGATTGGAAAGAAGCTGCTGTAACTGTTCCAAAAAACTCAAAAGAAGCAATTCAATTTGATCTGAAAAAGTCTAATATATTGGAAAATGCAGAACTAGACTTTTTTGGATATATGTCCACCGAAGAAGGCTCTTTGAGTACGGTTAGAAAAGCACCTCTTGGAATTACAAAGGCACTTTCTTTCGAAGAATGGAGAGGTGATATGGCTTTTTACGCAAATCCTGAGATGGCAAAGAGGTCAGGCACTACTCCAAATCCATACCAAAAAGAGGAATTTTTTGGGATATTTAAATATTCTGTGACAATTGACGAAGATAGGATAGGTAAAGATTCTTGGATTATTAGTAACGGAGAAACAGAATTTTCAGAGGGTACCTTAAAGATTTCTCTAGAAGCTACGAAGAAGAAGAAGAACGATTCAGGAAAGATTCTCTTTGTTAGAAATTTAGAAAAAATTTCTGAGACAGAGTATAAGCATGAGAAAGGGAAAGTTATAATCAAGGAGAATGATAATCAAAAAACAATAAATTTCATAGTTGATGATGAAGTTAAAGAAAAAAGGATAAAGCAAATATTAGAAGTTCTTCAAAATGGATTAGTCTATCATGCATCCACAGAACATGAATGTATAATTCCTCTTTTTATGATCGTCGCAAAGGTTAAAATACCTGCGCCAATTTTTCACCACAAATTAAGCATTGATTTTGACGTTTCTCCAATGAGAATTACAAAAGAAAATATAGAGGATCTTTTAAGTAACGAATATATAGAAAGCATTTATTTAAAAGATAGTCCTTCTAAATTAACTATAGAACCTTTTCAAACGAACATCCCTAAATCTCAAAAGATAGATGATTTAATCACTAAGGAAGATAAAAAATGAAAGTTTTGAAATTTGAACTTTATCAACCAGCAGCTTTGTACAGAATTCCTTATTCACAAAGTAGATGGTTAACTTATATATCTCCACCGTATTCAACTATAATCGGTTTTTTCTGTAATATTTTAGGGGAGAAAAGTCTTATAAGTTCCTTTTTGCAATCCACAAATTATATTGCTGTTTATTCTAAATTTCTCTCAAAAAGTAAGTCCTATAGTTGGTTGAGGAACTTATCTAAAAATCGAGTCCACGTAGAAACAGAACATATTGGTTCACAATCTCCAATAATCTTAGAAGAATTGAATGATGTCCATCTAAATATATATCTATACTCCGAACAAAAAGATTTTTATGGTAAATTAATTCAAAATTCTTCCTTACCAGAAAAATGGTTGCATCATCTGCATCTTGGCCGATCAGAAGATTGGGCGCAAATAAATAACATAAAAGTCATAGATGTTGTTAAACGACCCATATATGGAAGATTAGAAGGAAGTACTTGGGTCGCTAATCCAAACGATTCTTTATATGAGACAGAAGAAAATAGTCACTATAAAGAATTTTATTCCAAACTTGCATCGGCCGAAAACTTAATTAGTTCATTGTATGAAATAAAGAAAATATCTTTTAAATCTGATAATAAGTTAAAAGTAAACTATGTGAGAAATTTCAATTATATTCCTTCAAAGCTTATCTATAATAATGATCTACCTTATAGTACTACCAAAAATTATGAATTTTATATAGATGATGATGTGCCACTTTTTTTTACAAAGATAAAAAAGAGGTGAAAAAATGGAAGACTTATATGCTAAGAGCAACAATTCAACGACTCTTAAGCAGCACACTTTTGACGTTTTCACCCAAATCAAAAAGTTAAGCTTTTCTAATTCTAACTATGAGGATATTCTTAAATACAGTGCTTTTTTGCATGATTTGGGAAAAGCTATACCACACTTTCAAAAACAGATTTTAAAAAATAAAAATTACAATTGGGATGATTCTATTGCTGATGTTGCTAATATTCCTCATAGCATTGCATCCCTTTTTTTCATTGATAAAATAAAACTTATGGAGAAATTGAATGAAGAATCAATAAGAATTGTCCTTTCAAACGTAGTTTTCCACCATTTCAGAGATAATTTTTCAGGAATCATTTTAGAAAGCAATGGAACTCTTAAACTTTTTCTGGAAACAACAGGTGAAAAAGGTTTAAGAGAAATAGAAAGCAAATTAAAAAATCATTTCAAAGGAACTGAAATAGAAACTTACATTGCTTTTGATGAGAAATTGTATACCGCAATTACACATGGTTCTTCCTTAATAGGAACGGGCTTAATACTGCCTCCATATGTACTAACTTTCTTACCTCAAATAATTAAAGAAAGAAAAGAAAATCTAAAAATGCATATTTTGACTATAGGCAGTCTAATGAGAGCTGATCATTTTTCATCTTATCTTGAAACAAATAATTATAATATAAACGATTATCCATTAGAGATACCGCCTCTATCTAAGACAGAAACAGAAAACAAAATAGATGCCTATCTAAAAAATAAAAACATTAGTGAGAATGAAATTTGGCAAAAAAAGCTGCCTATAAATGATAAGATATCCATTTTAATCGCTCCAACAGGTAGTGGAAAAACTGAATATGCTCTTTACACATATACTGGGAAAAAGACAATTTATTTATTACCTATGAAAGTTTCATCCAATGCAATGTATGAAAGATTATCTGACATTTTTACAAAAGAAAAAGTGTCTTTATTACATTCTGAAGCGTTTGAATATCTTTCAAAAAAGTATGATGAGGATCCGGAATATGGAGGTGAAATAAGAACCAACATAGAAATGGCTAAAAATTTAGCTTATCCTTTTATAGTTTGTACCGGAGATCAAATTTTCCCTTCGATAATGAAATATCCTTCTTTTCAGAAAATTTATACTACTTTTCCAAATTCAAAATTCATAATAGATGAGGTTCAGTCGTATGATCCTAAAGCAATTGCCATGATAATAAAAGCTATAGAAGAAATAATCGATTATGGTGGTAATGTTATAGTTATAACCGCTACCCTTCCAAACTTTTTCCTTGATGAACTAAAAAGAAGATTCGAATCGAAATCTTTTGATATTGATCCCTCTAAACGGGTTATAAATCGTTATAATTCTATCTCCCCAACCTTCTGCAAACATAAATTTAAATTGACAACCATGAGCGAAAGCGAAATAACAGAAAAAGCCTTAGATTTAGCAAAATCAGGCAAAAGGGTTATGGTAGTATGCAACACAGTGGAATATGCTCAGAATATCTATAAAAATATAATGAATCTAAAAAAAGATGAAAAAATAAAAACATTTTTACTTCATTCACGGTATACTTTTAACGATAAAAGAGATAAAGAAAGTACAATAATTCAAGAATTTAAAAACCCTAAGAGCGAAGATGAAATAGAGCCAAAAATCTTAGTTTCTACCCAAATAATAGAAACATCGCTTGATATCGATTCTGACTATATGATAACTGAAATCGCTCCTATCGATGTACTAATACAACGATTTGGTAGAGTCATGAGAAGAATAAAAGAAGAGGATTCATTCGATTTAACAGAAGAAAATGTGTTTATTGTGACTCAAAATATGGAAGGTAAAAAGAAAAATACCATCTTTGAAAGCAGTAAAGGAAAAGTATATTATCCTGAAGCACTTAGTTCAACTTTTGATATATTGAAAAATCATGATTCTAAACTATGTGAAAAGGAAAAGCAAACCCTTGTCTCTAAAATGTATGCAGAGATTTTTAATGAACAATCCAAAATTAAGCAAGAATTTCAAAATGCACTACAGGTTTTTGATTCAGGATACAGTAGCGCTTCAAAGCTAGAAGCTCAAAGTATGTTCAGACAGGTTGCAAACGTTGATGTAGTTCCAGAAAATAAAATAGACGATTTTGTAAATGAGCTTAAAACCTATAAATTTTCTGATTATTCAGATTTTAAAAACAAGATACTAAACGAGTATGTTATCTCAATGAATTATTTTTTAGTGAATCAAAACCTAAAAGAAATACCCATAAACGGAGAAATAAGTGCAACAATTCGTAAATGGTTAAGTGGAATAAAATTATGTACCAATCTAACTTACGATAAAGAACTCGGAGCAGTTTTGAATAAAGAAAAAAACAAAGTAGAAAATCCATTTATTTGATTTAATATTTTATTAACAATGATAAAATCAAAAGCTTGATTAATACTGACATTTTGCATGTTCAAGAAAACCTAAAAAAATCATTGGAGGTTTGACGCAAAATGTTAGATATGAGTTATTTCTAATCCTTAATCAATCATATTTTTGATAACCGTTTTAATCAACCAAAGAGGAATTTAAATTCCACAGATGCCTGATCAGCCAAGGCCACTGACATCCGTTTTAATCAACCAAAGAGGAATTTAAATTTTTAAATATATGTATAACTTGATACACTATAATTAGTTTTAATCAACCAAAGAGGAATTTAAATTGGAATGTTATACTTTTATTAGATGGGTTGTATCCGTTTTAATCAACCAAAGAGGAATTTAAATCGAATAAAGCTGTTGAAGCTAAGACGTTTCTTCCAGGGTTTTAATCAACCAAAGAGGAATTTAAATTCTTTATAAAAGGGTTATAAAGCTTGAAATTACTCCCGTTTTAATCAACCAAAGAGGAATTTAAATTTCTTTTTTAAATATTTTAAATGAGCTTTTAATTGGGTTTTAATCAACCAAAGAGGAATTTAAATATAAACCATTCAGGCTTTAACATTTGCAATCCTACTAGTTTTAATCAACCAAAGAGGAATTTAAATTATCTTCCCCCTCATTATCCCCCCTACCCCAAATTCGTTTTAATCAACCAAAGAGGAATTTAAATATAATAGCCCATACCCAAAAAGGAACACCGTTCCTTTTGTTTTAATCAACCAAAGAGGAATTTAAATAATATTGTGTTCTGCGCAGGATCAAAGATGTACCTACGTTTTAATCAACCAAAGAGGAATTTAAATTTCTGCGTATGTATACCCGAAATTCTCACATATCCGGTTTTAATCAACCAAAGAGGAATTTAAATAATATTGTGTGCTGCGCAGGATCAAAGACGTACCTAGTTTTAATCAACCAAAGAGGAATTTAAATCAGAAACGCTTTTCTATATTTCGTGAAGTCGATTTCGTTTTAATCAACCAAAGAGGAATTTAAATATTGTTGGCCCAGGCAACACGAAGCATATACATGCTTGTTTTAATCAACCAAAGAGGAATTTAAATATACCTCCCTATAGTAGTTGGTTGCGGTGATTCTTGCCCGTTTTAATCAACCAAAGAGGAATTTAAATATTGTTTTCATGTTCTATGACTAGCACAACGTTGTTTTGTTTTAATCAACCAAAGAGGAATTTAAATTCCAGCACACTATTGAACGACTGCGTACTTTTTTGCATGTTTTAATCAACCAAAGAGGAATTTAAATTCGTCACCAAACTGGCGCAAATAGTACTTGTTCAGAACGTTTTAATCAACCAAAGAGGAATTTAAATCTGCGAGGCGTAGTATGACGCATCAATTTCCATAGCAGCGTTTTAATCAACCAAAGAGGAATTTAAATCTTGATAACGTTCCCATACCCCCAGTTGTAGCACATGTTTTAATCAACCAAAGAGGAATTTAAATTCGTAATTCATTATGTATTTTATATCAGTGTAAATTTGTTTTAATCAACCAAAGAGGAATTTAAATCTGACATTCGTTGATAATCCCCGATCCAGATTTCATTGTTTTAATCAACCAAAGAGGAATTTAAATTTTCAAGAAAAGAAGTTTCTATCAAAATATTCACAGGGTTTTAATCAACCAAAGAGGAATTTAAATTTTTATTATCTTCCTCTTTATACTTCAACCTTAAGGTTTTAATCAACCAAAGAGGAATTTAAATGTCGCAAACAGATATCTCAACGATCGCATACGTTTTGTTTTAATCAACCAAAGAGGAATTTAAATTCTTTCACCTTTCTGCAATACTGGATGAATTCCTTGAGTTTTAATCAACCAAAGAGGAATTTAAATATGGACGCTGCTACCTTCTCAAAACCCGACAAGTTCGGGTTTTAATCAACCAAAGAGGAATTTAAATTTGCCATTCCTGAAGTTCCTTTTGGTACTTTTCATCGTTTTAATCAACCAAAGAGGAATTTAAATAAGACCAATCACTCTCATTCAAGCTCGTGTCTCTGGTTTTAATCAACCAAAGAGGAATTTAAATTTGACACTCAGAGTATAGGTACCGGGAGCGGAGTATGGTTTTAATCAACCAAAGAGGAATTTAAATTTATCCAAATATAGTCTATGCGCGGTTCTCAAGGAGGTTTTAATCAACCAAAGAGGAATTTAAATTTGTAATCTTGGCCGCATCAAGGTTTGCGATCTTGGTTTTAATCAACCAAAGAGGAATTTAAATCACGAAGCATATACACGCTCGCCAAAATGAGTGCAGGTTTTAATCAACCAAAGAGGAATTTAAATTTTTTTCCTCCTTTTTTTTCTCTCTTCTCCCCAATGGTTTTAATAAACCAAAGAGGAATTTAAATTGAAAAGCTGGCAGCTAATTTAAAAGAAGGAGAACCTTGTCTGTATATAGCTGCCATTTTTTCCTGGTATTACCTCGATTTTTGAATTAATTCTTTCTTTTAATTCATTTACATGAGATATTATGCCCACCATCCTTCCAGAGCTATTTAACTCTGTTAATACTTCAATCGCACTATCAAGAGAGTTTGTATCTAGGCTGCCGAATCCTTCATCTATGAAAATCGTATCTAAAGATATTCCACCAGCTTCGCTTTGCACTACATCGGCTAACCCTAAAGCAAGAGCTAGTGCTGCTTTAAAACTTTCCCCTCCTGAAAGTGTCTTTATTTCTCTTTCTTTTCCAGTGTATATATCAAAAACCATGATTTCTAAACCTTCACTTTTCCTTGCATCAAGTACCTTAGAAGATCTATGCAATTGATATCTTCCATCTGTTAATTTGTTTAATCTTAGATTCGCTTGAGATAATATTTCTTCAAAATAATAGGCTAGTACATATTTACTAAGGCTGATTCTTGTGTTGTTATCCCCTTTGCTGACATCTCTTAAGTTCTTTATAATTGAATATTCTTTTTCTTGTCTTTCTATTTCTTTTATTACTGTTTCTAAATTAGCTTTTGTGCTTTTCAGATATTTTATTTCATATTCTAAATTTGTTTCCTTTTTAATTAACTCTTCAATTTCTTTTTGTAATTGATCTATTTCATTTACTATAGGTGTTTCATCAGTTTTTTTTAGGTTTTTAGTGGATTCTTCTAAATCAATAAGAAGAGTCTGCTTATCCTTTAATTCTTCTTTATATCTTTGAACTTTCTCTTCCAAACTTTCTATTAAATTAATTTGTTTTTTTAGTGCTTGATATTCTAGTTGGTTCGCTAGTCCCATTCTTCCTAGCATTTGATCAAACTTTTGCTCAGCATTTTTTACTTGGTCGTCTAATTTAGTTATATCTTCGGTTAATGTTTTTATTGTTCCTTTTGAAGAGTTTATTATTTCTGAGATTCTGTTAGATTCTTCTCTTTTTTGTTCGTAAGTGGTTTTGATATCTTGAATAAATTTCCTCTTTTCTTGTATTTCGCTTGTTATTCCATTTTCAGTTTTGTTCTCTAATTGTTCTTTGAGATTTGTAATTTTAGTTGTTAGTTCTATAATTTCTGATTTCGATTCATCTATAATTTTTCTCAACGTTTCCCTTTGCTCTTCTAACTCTTTAATTTCTTCTTTTATTTTTTTATTAAGGTTTTTCAGTGATTTGACTTTTTCGTATATTTTTATTTTTTGGTCGTATTCTTGTTTTTGCTGGTCTAATTTATCTTCGAGCATTTTTATTAAATTTTGTATATGAGTGTATATATGCTCACTTTCTTGGGGAATTTGTAATCCTTCACAGATTCTTTTATATTCCAATTTAAATAAAGATACCTCTTGTGAATATTTGGTTGAGATGTCTTCGTAATTTTTTAGTATCTTTGTTTTTTCTTTCTCTTTTTTATTCATATTTTGGTTGATTTCCTCTAGTTCTTTTTCTGTTATTAATTTTCCAGTACTTTTGGCAGGAGAAGGGTGAACGGTAGATCCACAAACGGGACATGGTTCTCCTTCTTTTAGATTGGATGCGAGATGGTATGCCTGTGATTTTATAAAATCGGCCGTCTTTTCGTTTTGTTCTTCTCTTAAATCTTGGATTTCTATCTCTATTTCTTCTTTTTCTTTTTTTACTTTCTGATATTTTCTGTGCAAACCTACCAATTCTGTGTATTTTTTCAATAATTCGCCGGCTGCAGATAATAATTTTTCATTTGTACTAATTTCGTTTTTAAGTATTTCAACGTTTATATCTTCGTTTTCTGATATATAATTTTCATTTTGTTCCAATTTTTCTTGAACTTTTGAAAGTTTCTTATCCTTTTCATGACTTTCATTAACCTTTACATCCAAAAGTTTCTTTTTTGTGTTATATTCTTTTATTAAGTTTTTGTACTTAACGTATTTATCTAATTTTTGGTTGAGATCTTCAATTTCTTTTTCAACAGCGGATATATTTTGGTATTGCTTTTCAATTTCTGGTAATTTTTCGTTGATTCGTTGCTTTTCTTCCATACTTTTATCTAATATACTTTGTTGATTTTTGAGTTGGTTCTTTTTATCGTTTAATTCTTGCTGGTATTCTAAGTATCTTTCTTCGTATGGAAGCATCTCTTTTGCTTTCTTTAAGCTATTAAGGAGTTCTTCTTTTCCTTGAATATACTTGGAATTTTGTTGAAGTTCCTCGATCTCTTTTTTAAGGGTTTCTTTCTTTTCGATTAGTTCGTTAGCTTTTTTTATCTTCTCAAGCTCTGTGTTTAGTTTTTGAAGTTCATCTTGTTTTTGAGATTTTTGTTTTTTGGTTTCTTCTTTTGAAATTTCCTTACGCCTAATTTCTTTTTTTAATTGGTCAATTAAATTTTCAGGGTCGATGCTTTCTAACTGCAATAATTGTTTGTATCCTTCTGATTCAAGATTTATTGATTCTAGTATGTTTCTGACTTTTTGTCGTTGGTCTTTTAATCCTTTTTCTATATTTTTAAAAATCTCGTCTATTTTTTGTTCAAAACTTTCATATATACTTATGTCAAATATCTTCCTAAAAATCTCTGCTCTTTCATTTGAATTTGCTGTTATAAACTTTCTGAATTCCCCTTGCGGAATCATTATTATCTGTTTGAATTGTTCATAGTTAAGGCCCAAATATTCTTCTACCTTACTATTTACTTTTTTCACCCCTGATTCATGTAATATCAATTCACCATTTTGATATATTTTTATACTAGCTTGACTATTTTGTTTTGTGGTCCCTTCACCGTCTTTTTTGGATCTTTCGTAAGAAGGCGTCCTTGAGATTTCTATCCTTTTATCTTTGAATTGAAACTCAAATTCTACGTATGTGTCGGTGTTTTCATCTGCAAAATGAGACCTCGCTATCGCATCTCCTCTTTCCCCCATCGACCCATTTCCGTATAATGCATAACAGATAGCATCGAAAATAGTAGTTTTACCCGCACCTGTTGGACCGGTAATTAAGAATAAAGTATCGTTTCTTAATTTGATAAAGTCTATTTCCTGCTCTTCTAAAAAAGGACCAAACGCTTGGAATTTTAATTTTATGGGTCTCATCTTTCTTCACCACTTGTCTTTAGGAGTTCATTGAAAATACTTGTTACTATCTGTTTTTCCTCAAAAGAAAGTTCTTGGTTCTTGACCTCTTTGTAAAACGACTCGAAAAGATCCACTGGTGATATTTTCTTTATGTTATAATCTTTTGTCTTTATTTCATCATTTGTTTTTAAATTAGGAAAATCCAGGGACAGAACATTCGGAAATTTCGCTCTCAGTTTGTTTATAGCATCATATACAGGTTTAGAATTTTCTAATATTATTTGAAGATAATCATCTGAACTCTCCGTTTTCATTATGTCATCAAAATATCCTCTTATCACCTTCATATCTTTGGCAGTATTAAAGCTCAATTTTTCAACTAGTATACTGCCCTTTTCTTTCATTTCTACTAGATTCATCCCTTTTTTATGGTCTACTTCACTGAATGAGTACTTTAAAAGAGAACCTGAATAATATATATTTTTGATCTTTTGAGGTCTGTGAAGATGTCCAAGGGCAACGTAATCAAATTTATCAAAAACCGAAGGATCAATATATTCGCTTCCTCCAATTGATAAAGGCCTTTCGGATTCGCTATTCAATCCACCCATTATGTATTCATGAGCTATCAATACGTTTCTTTCATCTTCATTCACATTAATACTATCTATGTAATGCTTCAAAAGCTGGGTTTTATTTTCAAAATTTATCTTAAATATATCACTGGCTTTTTGAGGATCAACATATGGAAGCATAAAAAAATTAACGAGGCCAAACTCGTCTTTAAAGGTGACTTTTTTAACTTCTTTTTTTAAAGTACCTTCGATATGAAGGTTCATATTAGAGAGTATGCCGTTTAAGAACTCAAGCCTTTCATCGCTATCGTGATTTCCTGAGATTATAAGTGTGGGAATTTTTAATTCTAGTACAACTTTGGAGAGTACTTCGTTCAATAGATTAATTGCTTCTGAAGGAGGGATACCTCTATCGTATAAATCTCCTGATATCAATAGTACATCTGGTGGAGTTTCTGATAAATATGCCAAAAAATTGTCTAAAACATATTTTTGATCCTGGGTCATATAATTGGAATATATTATCTTTCCAAGATGCCAATCTGCAGTATGAATAAATTTCATGGTGACCTCCGAATACCTAAATAATTAGATCTTCTAGCATTAAATCTAAAAAAGGGATGCAAGTTGCATCCCTCCTGTTTAAATCTTTCAATACAATGGTTCAACATCCATGTGTTCCCAATAATCTTTGGATATTTTTTGATAGAGTGTATAAATCCTATCTCTATGGTCTTTTTCCCATTCGGCTAGATGATTCAGTATTTTTTTTAACTCATCGTCTTCAACACTTTCAGCAGCCTTGTTATAGAAGTTCATAAAATCTTCTTCGATAAGATAAGCCATTCTTAATACCGGTATATCGGATTTTAAGGCAGTAAAATCGCCCCCGTAAACAATTTCTTGGGCAGCTCTTTTGGAAAAAGATTGCCCCACGTCAGTGGGTTGTGAGAAATGTACATAATCGTGACTTTTTACATCTTTTATAAGATTACTTATATAATCTACGTGACCTTTCTCCATCTTACTTAAATCTTCAAAGGTTTCCTTAACCTGTTGAATCTTCACAGTTTTTGCTTTTGATTCGTAAAATTGCATTCCTTCTGTTTCTTTTGATAAAGCATATTCTAATATACCAAGAGCCTTTTTTTGATTCAAAGAAAACACCTCCAAATATTTATTTTTATACTATCTTTAGAAACTCTAACACGTGTTTTTGCGCCCCTTCACCTCGCAATTCAGGTGCCAACTATTTTGAATACTCTACATAAATGTAAGGTATAAGAATAAATTCTAAAATAATTGATAAATAAAGTCCGACAACAGGGATTATTCCCAAAAGAAAAATAACAAGTAAAACTAGAAATATTTGTAAAAAGTTTTCTCCTTTAAAAACGAAAGAAAAACTCCTTTTCATAGAATCGGTAACTGAAAGGTTGTCAACCACTAACGCACACGGTGAAAAAATTAGGAAAAGAGCTAGTATTAATCCTGGAATAACAAAAGCTAAGGTTCCAAGAGATATCAGAAAACCTATCACAATAGAAAGCACGATTATCTCTAAGAGAACTTGACTAATTTGAGAATAGCTTTTTTTAAGATCTATTTCTTCACCTTTTTTATATTGGTCAAATAAGATGGTGGTCCAAGCAAAGAAAAAAACTGTAATAATCCCAATAATAATAGAAGATACTAAATTAGCTATGGGGCCTATAAACCCCACCACATCAAAAAGTAAAGATAAGATAATTCCAATAAAGACAGGTATAAGTATGATAGGATTTTTACCAACTATTTTAAATGGTTCTGTAAAAACATCACCTAGATTTATTCTCACTCGTATTCCCCCTCCAATTTTGTAGACACTTATATAATTTTTTCTTCTTCTAAACATCTATTTTTTTCAAATTGCAAAGTTGTATGATTGATTTCAAATTCTTCTTTTAAAAGTTCGTTTAATTCATCTATACAATCATCCAACTCATAATTATTTTGGTCAAACTTTTCTTGGAGCCTTATATGGGCTTCCATATATTTGTCTTTTCCATCGGTTGTCCAAATGTGAATATGATGAACATCTTTTACGAAATCAAACTGTTCTAACTTTGCTTTCAGTTTTTCAATTTCAATATCCGTCGGAGTTCCTTGTAGTAGTATATTTATAGTATTCTTAAGCAATGGTATACTTTCTACAAAAATATACCCGCTTATCATAAAAGTGAATATAGGATCAACAATGTAAAATTTTTGATAAATGATCAAAAATGCTCCTATGATTACCAATATAGACGAAATAGTATCGCTAAGAATATGGATAAAAGTGGCTTTGATATTTAGATTCGTTTTTGAACCAGAATGTAATAAAAAAGCGGTTATTAAATTTCCTGCTAAACCAATAAAAGCCACGGTTAACATAACTTCCCCCTGTATGATTGTAGGATTTGATAATTTATTAATACCTTCAATAAGTAAATAAACAGCAATAAATATCAAAATCTCTGTATTTACAAAAGCGGCAAGTGTCTCTACCCTTTTATAACCATATGTTCTTTTTGGGTCTCGTTGCTTTTTTGATAAAATTCTTGCGATATAACTTATAAAAATAGCAGAAGTATCGTTCAAATTATGTATAGCATCTGATAACAAAGCTAAACTGTTCGAAAAGATTCCACCCAATATTTCGGCTATGGTTATACCAAAATTCAGTATAACCGACACCAGAAGCTTAAAATCCAGAGCCTTTTCTTCTTGATAATTTAGATCCATAAAACCATCCTCTATTTTGTTGGAAATTCGGTTGATTCATAAACATATATACCGTTTTCATATTTTGAATATTTCCAGTTTGGAAAGGCCCATTGATTTGAAATTACTTTTGCTTCAGGTTTGAGTTCTTTTTTTAACTTATTTTCTAGTTCATTCATCGCAAAATCCACTTGAAAAACTGTTATGATATCAAATTTAGATAAATCTGCTTTCCAAAAGTTTTTCCAATGAATGAACGCTTTTCTTTTTAAGCCAGCTCTTCTGATATTTATCTTTGAAATAATTACTAACAAAGGATTTATCTCAAAACCATGAGCTTGAATACCTTTTCTAGCAAAAGCTATGACAACACGCCCATCTCCGGAACCCAAATCTGCTGAGATCTCTTCTCCTTTTATTTCGGCCAGTTCCAACATCTTTTCAACATCTTTTTTTCTACTTGGATCGAATATTGCGCCTTTTAATGAAAAAGGAATTATCCAGAAAAAGAGTAAATAGAATAGTAAAACTGCTAGAATTATAAAAAATACCCACATGCTTTCTCCTTCATCTTAATAAACTATATAGTGAGCTTATCATCTTTTGTACTTTGTTACTTCTCGCAAGAACGTTTTTCTTTTTTCTTTGTCAACTTCTTTTTCAACACCTACTGGGGGATTCCCGTCTATTACTCCTAATATGCCCCTTCCCTGATCACTTTCAGCTACAATTATTTGGAGAGGATTTGCAGTTGCAGCAAAAATATTAAGCACTTCTTGAACATTCAACAGTTGATTTTTAATATTTATTGGAAAACCGTTTTTTATCATTAATACAAAGCAATGACCTGCTCCTATCTTTTGAGCATTATCGATAGCTACTTTAATTAATTCATCGTCGTTCCCATCGTATCTTATAAGACGAGGACCAGAGGCTTCGTTGAACGCTAAACCAAATTTTAAAGAAGGATTTGTTGTAACTATACCTTCATAGATATCTTCAACAGTTTTTATGAAATGCGATTGCCCCACTATTATATTCGTATCTTCGGGAATATCTAACTGTACGACATCGAGTTTTAAATCCATCTTTCCCCTCCTGATTATTTTTTGAAATAGTGTTTTTAGAAATTCTAAAATTTATATCACAACCCTCAAAAAACTTAATCTCTTTTATACAATCCTACAATTTCTGCCTTTTCTATTATATGACCTTCCATAGCTTTCAATAGATCTTCTTTTTTGGTATTTTGAGGTAAATCCAACGTTGTATCTAATGCGTAAAGTTTGAAATGGTAATGGTGAACTCCATGCCCAACAGGAGGACAAGGCCCCATGTATCCAGTTTGATGAGCACTGTTTTTTCCTTGATTTAATGAAAGCGGATGGGTTACAGAGTATTCTTTTGGGATTCTTTCAGGAATCTCTTCAACCACCTCAATGTTCCATGCCACCCAATGCACGAATGTTCCCATCGGAGCATCTGGGTCATCCATTATCAACGCCAAAGATTTCGCTTTTTCTGGGATTCCTTCGATTAGCAATGTGGGGCTAACATCCCTACCCTCGCAAGTATAGGTACTTGGAATATAATCGTTATTTTTAAAAACTGGTGAGGAAATTTTTAAAGCCATATCAATATCCCTCCTTATGCTAATAATTTAAAAACAACTAACAAATATACAATGCAATTATACCATAAAAATACTTTACTTCTGATGTCTTCAACCAAACTACTACTCTATCAGTTATTTGCCTTTTCGAGTTAGTTTGTTTCTAAATTTGAAATTAACGTTTTGTGGAGGAAAAATTCCTTTGTTGATAGCCCTAACTTCTTCAATTGAATAAAATGCATTTGGATTGAATTCATTAACTATATCAATAATTTTTTTTAAATCTTTTCTTCTAACCACACTGTATATAATTTTCACAGGACCTTTAGATCCCTCCGCGTCTAAACTTGTCACTCCAAAACCACCTTTATTCAAATAATCAACTAAAGGCTGAGCTTCTTTATTGGTTATGACACGAACTAAATTTACTCCAATAGCTATTTTCTCTTCCAAAAAAGCACCTAGATAGTTTCCAGTAGCAAATCCCAAGGCATAAGCGATTGCATAAAGAGGTTTATCTAAATTATTCATAACTTGCGAAATAGCTACAAGCCATACCATTATTTCAAAAAATCCTAATACGGATGCCCAAAACTTGATCCCTTTTGAGACGAAGATGATCCTTATAGTCATCAAACTTACATCACAAAGCCTCATGGCGAAAATTATAATGGGAAAAATTACCAGAGAAAAAAAGGTAGAATCCATAAAAGAAGAAACTTGCACTATAACTTCACTCCTTCTAAAATAGGTTATTTTTTAATAATATAAAATATCTTATCATATTAAGATGATATAATATAGAAAAATAAATAAAATTTTGGAAAGGAGATATTCTTTTGAGAAAAATAATTTTACTAATTATTTCTTTGAATATATTTAATTTGATGTTTTCTTTGAACGTTGATTCATTCTTTAAGTCTGTTGAACTGGTAAACAGTAGAGAAGAGATTGTATCATTTTATTTCACTAATGACTCCGGCAGGAAAATTATTATATACATTAGTTCGTTTTTTGAGAATTCACTCTTTGAAATATCTTATCCAAATGAAATTAGCTTACTACCCTATGAAGCAAAAAAAGCCGATTTTTTTGTTAAAGGTTCAAAATCTTCAGAAGGTACTCATATTCTTACTTTTTCTATAACGGTTGAGGATAATTTACCTGTTGATTCGAAGGTATCTAAAATTAGCTTCCCAATTATTATTAAAATTGTGGATTTGAATACTTCGAATATGCAAATTTCTTTAGATATGCATTGTGATTTCCCCTTTATTTCAAATCAAAAGAACCTAGGTACTTTTTTCCCTATACAATTAGCTAACAATAGCAAATGGGAAATTGACGTTTGGGGAACTTTTTCTTTGTATAAATTAAGTAATAACCAATTGATTTTTCAAAAATCCCTTTTTCAGGACCAATCTATAAATCTTTTACCTCATACTAGTAAAGAAGGCGATATTTTTATTGAAAAATATTTAGCTCCCGAAGAATACAAGATTAGAGCAGAGATATATTATGGATATAAAAATTATTTTCAGGAAAAATATGTTTATGAGAAAGAGTTCAAGATAACAGAGGATTTGTACAAAGAAAAAAACATGCTAAATATAAATACATATCCAGATCAAATTTATATAAAAATACCTAAACTAATGACTCCTAGGGAGTATATCACGACTCCCTTAGAATTTTCTTTGGATGTAGTTAATAATGATTTTTTAGATATAAACGTTTTTTTGGATTTTGAAGAGGAAGATGAGGAGCAAAACTTTTTTAATAGAAAAACAAACGATAAGTATTTATCTATTACACCTAACGAATTTTCAATACCTAAATACCAAAAAGTAGAAACAAAACTAATAGCAGATTACCGAAGATCAAATTTGGTAGAATTAAGTGGCGAATACTACGCCAACTTAAGCCTAATAGGAGAAAACAACGATGAAACTCAAGTGGTGCAAAGTAAAATTAATATTCCAATTACATTAGATTTTGGAGATAATATATATAACTCTGAATCAAACATATACATAAAAGAGAATAATCTTTTAAACGATTTCTATAACAATATAACAATCGGTTTTGAAATAAAAAATACGGGAAACTCATCTGTTCATTACGATATCTACATGAAAAAATGGAATTCCACAACAAATAGCCAAGTAGGAAACAAAATTATAGTAAAATCCCAACAATCTCTCTTAGCTGAACAAACGGATGAATTTACAGAGAAATTAGTTACCGAATTAGGAGTAGATAAAATTTTAATAGAGGTTGTTACTAGTAAAGGTACTAATCCCAGTGAAATAATTAAAGTCGATAATTATTCATTAAAGATAGAAAGGTAAAATAAGAAAGGTGGTAAAAGTTGAAAAAAGCTCTAATATTAATTTTCGTCGTTTTTTCATCCTCTTTTTACTTTTCAAACATTCACTTAAGTTTTAACGAAACACCTCTTCAAGAAGTACTACAAAAACTTGAGGAAGTTAGTGGAAGTATTATTCTAACAAAAGCCAATATTTCAGAGAAAATTACCAAAGAAATAAATACATTAGATTTGGAAAGTGCTTTAGATATTGTGTTACATTCTACCGATTATGAATACAAAAAAGTAGGACATAATTTGTATTTAGTAGGGGATTTCGATTTAATAATTCAGGGATCTGTACAAAACGCTACTGAGATTGACTTCAAAATTTTAGAAATAACAAAAATATCAAATATTTTGAAGCTTTTAAACCAGAGAGTTAGAAGAGT
Source organism: Petrotoga sp. SL27 (assembly GCF_002924605.1). Classification (NCBI taxonomy): domain Bacteria; kingdom Thermotogati; phylum Thermotogota; class Thermotogae; order Petrotogales; family Petrotogaceae; genus Petrotoga; species Petrotoga sp. SL27. The sequence goes on from NZ_JAIP01000001.1 coordinate 81,416, forward strand.
TCCCAACTCGAATAGTATAATCTTGTTTGGTAAAGACGAATTGTCATTTGAAATATTAAATTTATTTAATTTTTTGGAAGATAACGCAGGAGAAAACAAGGAAATCACTTATTCATCTTCACATAAAATTTCAAAAAATGTTTATGATTATTTACTCGGCTTAGAAAAAAACCAGAAAAGCTCTCCGATTGAAAATCAAGATGCTATTGGATTTCTAGAATCAAACTTTTCACTGCTTACGGATCTAGAAAAAGTTGAATTTTATGAAAGCTTTGATGTGAATGAAACAGGTGTTAACTTTAAAGATAACATTAACAATTATTATTTGGTAGAAAAAGATAGGGAGTACATTGTTTTAGTTACTTCTACATTTAACTTAGAAAATCTAACAGTCGAAGAAAAAACAAACATTTTCTCACAGCTAAAAACGTCATTTGGAGTAAGTTATCAATTCGATTCTAACGAGATTATGTCTAGTATTTCTTGGCAATTCAACAAATCTTACTTTGATATCTCTTTTGATTTTAATAACAACTTTAAATTTGGATATAAAACAGCGTTGAAAGATAGAGTAAGAATTGGAGCAGTACTGAAAAATGAAGAAGATCAGATAAATATATCTTTTTTATTAGACGATTACGAAGATTTCAATAATTTTGGTCTATACGGTATTCTTCAGATAAACAGTCAGATAGAAAATCTCAGAAGTATTTTAGTAGATTTAAATCAACTAACCTACGATTTAGTTGCTGCAAAAACTTATACCTTTGGAGATAAACAAACAATCGAATTGTCTTTATACCCTGGAATTGGCCTCTCAATAAGTAAGAAAGATCAAGCAAATATATATTTTAATTTCGGCGTGCAGTATGCTTTCCCTTTTCAAAAAAGCGCGATTTTGCTTTCTTACTTATACCATCAATACTCACACACTATAAATTTATCAATTGAATTTTAACCGTGGTGAGCGTTTGCTGCAGTATGCAAAGTACGTTTTTGCAGCCTTGTGCAAAAGGCCTTTTTATAATAAATTTTGATTGTGAACTTGCGGATCTTAAGGGGTTTACCCCTTAACGTTAGAGGGTGAAAGGGCGCTGAAATAAATTTCAACTTTGGAGAGGATTACAAATGTTTAGAATTCTAGTAGTAGAAGACGATAGATCCATCTCAAGGCTTTTAGAGTTGGAATTATCTCACGCCGGCTACAACGTAGAAATAGCAAAAGACGGAGACGAAGCCTTAAAATTCTATGAAAATTTTAAGCCTGATATAATATTATTGGATATAATGTTGCCTATAAGAGATGGATTTAAAGTTGCTGAGGCAATTAGAGACCATGACAGTGATATTGGAATAATAATGATCACAGCCAGAGGAGAGCTAGAAAACAAAGTTAAAGGTTTAAAAAACGCAGATGATTATGTGGTTAAACCTTTTGAAATAGAAGAAATATTGGCAAGAATAGAGGCTTTGTTAAAAAGAATGGGAAAAACTAAAGAACTGATAAAAGTCGGAGACATAGAGATTTATCCTCAATACATGGAAGTTCTTGTAAACAAAAAAAATGTTCATTTGAGCCTCACGGAATTTAACATACTAAAGTTACTGGCTATCAATAAAAATATAGTTGTCTCAAAAGAAAAAATCTTAGAAAAGATTTGGGGATACTACGATGAAGAGAACAACAACTTAGTTGAAGTATACATCAATTATTTAAGAAAAAAATTGAAAGATTCCACACAAAATATAGAAACTGTGCGAGGTGTTGGTTACGTTATTAGGGAGAAAGAAAGTAAAACATAGTGCAATTTTTAGGCAAACAATAGTTTTTACAGCCATTACTATGAGTATAGTATTGACAATTGTTGGCATAGTGAGGATCGTTTTTGTACAATTCACACTTCAAAGTTACAACGACATATATATTGCACAATTGAATGTAAGTGGACTGAATAGGGGAAATGCTAACAATCCTCAGAAACCTCTAGATTTGCTTTACCAAATTATGCAAGATTCAAGTGTATTGAGAAGAAGTTTATTATCAAACAGGATCGTTATTCTAGACGGACAGTTGATTTCAGACCCTTATGGTTTGATAAAGGAAAATTTTAAAATTCCTAGGTTACCGTATCTTTATGAATCTGATGGAATGTACTACATCTTTGCAGGTGTTCCTATATTTGGTTCATCTCTTTTAATAGTCGGCGGACCATCTCTTGAGCTAACAGCTCTTTTGAGAAACTTTGAAAAAGCAGTCTTTGTAATAATAACGACTGGTTTTTTTATATCATTATTAGTATCGTATTTTTTAGCTAAAAACACTCTCAAACCAGTGGTGAAAATGGCAAAACAAATATCTGAAATAGATGCCCAGACCATAGATAAGAGGATATCAGAACAAAAATCACAAGAATTTGATATCTTCGCACAAAAATTAAATTCTATGTTGGATAGAATTGAAAATGCTTTTGAAATACAAAATCAATTCGTTTCCGATGTTTCTCATGAGCTGAGAACACCTTTAACTTCTATAAATGGTTACATTAAAATGCTGAAAAGATGGGGAAAAAACGATCCCAAAATTATGGAAGAATCACTGAACAGTATAGAAGCATCCAGCGAATATTTAAGGGATCTAGTTGAACAGCTCTTGCTTCTGACTAAAAACGATTACCAAATCAAAAAAGAAAATATTGATATTAAAAACGTAGTAAAAGAAACTTTGAATCTTTTTAAATTAGAACTGAACGAATTCAAAATAGATATGCAAGGAAAAAGTTTCTCAGTGAACAGCTCTAAAGAATATCTCTCTTTAATACTCAAAATTTTCATTGAAAACGCAATAAAATACTCATCAAATCAAAAAGAAATAACAATAAAATTAGACCCAGATCAAAAGAGTATAAGTATACAAGACCATGGTATCGGTATTGAACAAACTAAATTAAAAAACATCTTCGAAAGGTTCTACAAAGTAGACTCTTCTCGAAGCGATAAAGGCCATGGATTAGGATTATCAATAGCAAAAAAACTAGCTGATGCGTTAGATATTGAATTAAAAGCTTATTCAGAATTAGGTAAAGGTAGTACTTTTACCTTGATCTTTTTGAATCAACTGTGAGGAGGAAGCTAACGTGGTTTATTTCGACAACAACGCAACTACCCAAGTTGATAGAGACGTTGCTGATTTGATTTTGAAATATATGACAGAATACTATGCAAATCCCAACTCTATTCATCAATTTGGAGTAGATATTGAAAACGATTTAGAAGAAGCTCGAGAGCAAATTTCCGAAGCGTTTAAAGCTTTACCTACGGAGATCTTTTTCACCTCTTGTGCTACTGAATCAATAAATTGGGTTATAAGAGGAGTTGCTAAAGCCAACAAAAATAGAGGCAAACACATTATAACTTCTACCGTGGAGCATTCTGCTGTTATTAACACACTCAAACAACTAGAAAGGGAAGACTTTGAAGTATCCTATATAAATGTGAATGATAAAGGAGTAATAGATCTAAATGAATTGTCAAAAAATATAAGACAGGACACCATACTAGTCAGCTTAATGGCTGCAAATAACGAAGTAGGTACCTTGCAACCTGTTGATGATGCCTACAAAATAATAAAAGAAAAAAATGAAGAAACATACTTTCACATTGATGCTGTACAAGCTATTGGTAAGATACCCTTTGATTTGTACAAATACAAATGTGATTTGGCTTCTTTTTCTGCACATAAATTTCATGGTCCAAAAGGTGTAGGCATTCTTTACAAACGTAGAGGAACAAGAATATTTCCCTTCATAACAGGAGGTCCCCAAGAAAATGGGATGAGAGCAGGAACACAAAATGTTCCAGGAATCGTTGGTACGGCTATGGCTTTGAAAAAATCTATTGAAAATCTTGACATAATGAATTCGAATATAAAAAATATTAGGGATCATCTAGCCGAAGAATTACTAAAAATAGGAGCAAAGATAGTCACTCCCTTAGAAAACTCGGTTCCCAATACATTAGCTTTTTTCTTTCCTAATATACGAGGAGATATTATTGTAAACGCCCTCTCAGAAGAAGAAATTTATGTATCAACCACTTCTGCATGCTCAAGTAAAATTAAATCTTTTAGTAGAGTTATGGAAAGTATGGGATACAAGAATGACGAGGCAAGTGGTATGATACGTATTAGCTTATCTCACTTGAATAAAGACGATGAGGCAGAATTATTCTTGATTAAGTTAAAAAATGTCTTGAAATTTTTGAATTATTGATTTTTTAATGTATAATAAACATAAAGGGGGCGAAAATATGAGAAGTATGACCGGTTACGGGAGAATAACAAAAAATATTGGTGATTACAGCTATAATGTAGAAATAAAATCTCTCAACTCCAAAAATCTAAACATCAACGCTTCAATCTCACCTTTATTTTCTCCATTAGAATTAAATATTCAAAATCTTGTAAAAAAATACTTCAAAAGAGGAACCTTGAGAATCTCTATAGATATAAAATTATTGAAAACAGACAACATAATAGATGTAGACCTAGGATTAGCTAAGGCTTATTACAATGCCCTCAATAACTTGATAAACGAATTGCATTTAGCTGATGATGTTAATTTAGAAGATTTGTTAAAATTCAAAGATATAGTTAAAATTTCCATAGATGAAAAAACTATCGATGATATTTGGAAAGGTATGAAAGAAGTTTTAGAAGAAGTAATCGAAACAGTCTTGAGATATCAAAAAGAAGAAGGTAAAGATCTAAAAGATTTTCTTAATAGTTATTTGAATGAACTTGAAGATATTGTTATTAAAATAGAAGAAGATGCTCACCAAATCAAAGAAAAATACAGAGAACAGTTAAAACACAACATTAATTCTTTGATTAGTAATATAGATAATATCGATGAAAATAGATTGGAAATGGAAATAGTCTTATTAGCAGAAAGAGCCGACATTAGCGAAGAAATAGACAGGTTAAAAAGCCACATTAGAAGATTCAAAAACTTCTTAGAAAATGAAAATAATAACGACAGTATAGGACAAGAACTAGATTTTATTTGTCAAGAAATGCATAGGGAATTCAACACGATCGCCTCCAAATCAAAAATTTTAGATATAACTAACCTTTCCTTGGAAGGGAGAACCTTAGTTAATAAAATTCGGGAGCAGGCTCAAAATATTCATTGAACTATTGTAAGCATTTAACAACATGTTAGGAAACTATTTATAAATTGTATTTTAAAGGTGTTTGAGTGAATGACGATCTAAGGTAAATATTTTAGTTGGTGGAGGTGCTCTTTATGTATGGATTGATCAACATAGGTTTCGGAAATATTGTTGTTGGTGATAGGGTTATAGCCATTGTTTCCCCTACTTCTCAACCCTTAAAAAGATTAAAAGAAATCGCAGAGCAGCAAGGGAAGTTACTAGAAGTAAACCACGGAAGAAAAACTAGAGCTTTTATAATAACCGACTCTGGTCATATTATAGCCAGTGCAATTCAACCAGAAACAATTACCAATAGATTTTTGCAGAACTATTATGACATTGAAAAAGTTTTAGACAAAATACGCAAGGAAGTATTATAACATGGATGGATTGCTTTATATTGTTAGCGGCCCATCAGGTGCAGGAAAATCTACATTGATAAAAAATTCGTTGGACAAAGTTATTGGTTTTTCTTTCTCCGTTTCCTATACCACAAGAGAAAAAAGAGCTGGAGAAATTGACGGAAAAGACTATTTTTTTATCGATAAAAACACCTTTTTTAAAATGAAAGAAGGCGGAGAATTTCTAGAGTGGGCTGAGGTTCATGGAAATTATTATGCCACATCAAAAAAATCCCTTGAGGAAACGTTAAAAGAAAGCCGGGGCCTTGTTTTAGATGTCGATGTTCAAGGAGCTCTAAACATAAAAAAAATTTATGAAAACGCTATATACATTTTTATTTTACCCCCCTCTCACGAGGACCTAGAAAAAAGGCTAAAAAAAAGGGGTACCGAATCAAAAAATTCTTTGGAAAAAAGACTGAAAGACGCAGAATGGGAGATTTCTCATATAAAATATTTCGATTATGTAATTGTAAATCAAGAAATCGAAGAATCGACAAATCAATTGATATCAATCCTTGTGGCAGAACAACTTAAAAGAGAAAGATTCAATGAAAGTACTCCGTTTTTTTTTAAAAAAAATATGAATTTTTAAAATAAGAGGTGAAATCAAATGAATTTAGGAATAAATTACGATAAAATATCAAAAAGAATAAATTACAAATATGTTATTCCTATTATCGCAGCAAAAAGGGCCGAAACCCTAAAAAACTTAGATGAATTGAAAGGGGTTACTGAAAAAAAAGACTACGTAAGTATTGCCTTAAAAGAATTAGAAGAGGGTAAGATACAAGTTAAAAATCCAACTTTATTGGATAGTTTAAGTAAATAGTCTAATTCTAACTTTCATAATACTTTTTAAAACATTCATTTTGGGAGGGTAAAATGTTAGATTTAAAGTATATCAGAGAAAATCCGCAAGAAATAAAAGAAGCTTTAATAAGAAGAAACAACGAAACATCTATAATAGATGAAATCATCTCTCTCGATGAAGAGAGAAGAAAATTGTTGAAAGAAATCGAAACTCTAAGGTCCCAAAGAAATCAAAACTCAAAATTAGTTGCTAAATTGAAAGCCCAAAAGAAAGATGATGAAGCCGATGAAATAATTACAAAGGGAAAGGAAATCTCAGAACAAATTAAAAATTTAGAATCAGATTTAAAAAAAATTGAAGACAATTTATATTATAAATTGTTATGTGTGCCTAATATCCCTGACAGCAGTGTACCCATTGGAAAGGATGAAAACGAAAATCTTGAATTAAGAAAATGGGGGAAACCACGAGAATTTGACTTTGAACCAAAAGCTCATTGGGATTTAGGCACTGAATTAGACCTATTAGATTTCGATAGAGCAGCTAAACTAAGCGGATCTCGATTCACCATCTTAAAAGGAGACATAGCCCGTTTAGAGTTAGCCTTAATCAACTTTATGATCGACTTACATACAAAAGAGCACGGTTACACCTTTATACTACCTCCACATCTAGTTACAAAAGAAACTATAACCTCGTCCGGTCAACTACCAAAATTCGAAGATGACCTATATAAAACTTCTTTGGATCAAATGTATCTAATTTCTACTGCGGAAGTTTCTCTTGCAGGTTTACATAGAAACGAAACCTTAGAATTAAATTCACTCCCTTTAAAATATGTAGCTTATACACCCTGTTATAGAAGAGAAGCCGGTAGTTATGGAAAAGACGTAAGAGGGATGATCAGGCAACATCAATTTGATAAAGTAGAATTATTTTGGTATACCAACCAAGAAGAATCCCCCCAAGCTTTGGAAGAATTAACAAGTCACGCAGAAAAGGTGCTACAACTATTGAATTTACCATATAGAGTGGTTGCTCTATGCACTGGGGACTTAGGCTTTGCAGCTTCCAAAACTTATGACTTGGAGGTGTGGTTACCCAGTTACAATGATTATAAAGAAATATCATCATGTTCGAATACAAAAGATTTTCAAGGAAGAAGGGGAAACATTAGGTACAGAGACAAAGAGAACAAACTACATTTCGTTCACACACTAAACGGTTCTGGATTAGCAGTTGGAAGAACTTTAGTAGCGATAATGGAAAACTATCAAATAGCTAATGGCAAGATAAAAATTCCTGAAAAACTCGTACCTTACATGGGAAAAGAGCTCATAGGTTGATTATAAATGCCAAATACGTTTTACGGAAAAAAAGCAAATAAAGAAATTATTTTAAACGAAGAAGAAACCGCGCACATAAAAATAACTAGAAAGGTCGAGGGAGAAATAATAAAAGTAATAACGGGAGATGGGTTAATATACACTGCAACAATAGTAAAAATTGGAAGAAAAGAAACGATCCTTGAAATTATAGACAAAGAAAAACAACGAGAAGATTATAAACCATATGTATCGGTATATTTAGGCATGAGTAAATGGGATAGAATGCATTTGTTGTTAGAAAAAATGGTTGAATTAAGGGCAAATAGCTTTTATCTTTACCGCGGAGAAAAATCAGAGATAAATTATAAAAATTTGCACAAGTTTCAAAGGACTATAATAGAAACTTCTAAACAAACTATTTTTGCCCACATCCCTCAAATTAATTTTATAAAATTCGAGGAGATTCCTAAGAAAGACACTATAGTACTGGATTTAGATGGAAAAAATAATACTTTAAAAAAAGTCTTAAAAGAATTAAAAGGTAGACAAAAAATAAACTTAGTTGTTGGCCCAGAGTATGGATTTTCAAAAAGAGAAAAAGACTTTTTTTCTACAAACTCATTCAAAACTGTTAATTTAGGTAAAAGCATTTTCCGCTTTGAAACCTCGGTTATATATGCAATGAGTATCATTAACTACGAATACAATAGATTATTTATTTAAAGGGGGGGTAGTTAAAATGCCAGAATGGTTACAAACAACGATAAACTACTTGATAAGAATCGGTATCAGTATTTTAATCATTGTTATAGCTAGGTATTTAGCAAAACTTTTACATAGAATCATAATAAACACAGCAGAAAGAAGCGGAAAAGTTACTCTTCAATACAAGAAATCTTTAATGACAATATTAAATATAGCTATGTATACCTTAGGTGGTTTTATCATTATTTCCGTAATTTTTACCAACCTAAGCGCTTTTTTAGCTGGGTTAGGTATTGGCGGTATAATAGTAGCCTTTGCAGTACAAGAACCTCTTGGTAACTTAATCTGTGGATTTTTAATAATGTTGAACCATCTAGTAGTAGATGGTGAAGCTGTGGAAATAAACGGAATATCTGGCTCAGTAGAAGAGATAAACGTTAATCATGTCATCATAAGAACGTGGGATGGAAGAAGAATTAATCTTCCCAGTAAAGAAGTATGGTCAAGCAAGATCATACATTATTGGCCATCCAACATAAGAAGAAACGAGGTAAAAGTCGGGGTATCTTATTCGTCTGATCTGAACAAGGTAATAAACGTAATAGATGAAGCGGTACGATCAGCCAAATTAGTGCATATAGATGATGACCATCAACCAATGATTCTTTTCGATGGATACGCCGATTCTTCTATAAACTTTATTGTAAGGTTCTGGGCAAAGCGTGAAAATTTCCTTGCTTCGTCGATGGATGTAGCAAAGTCGATTAAACAAAAATTTGAAGAAAATAAAGTCGAGATACCTTTCAATCAATTAGACCTTCACATAAAAGATGTCCCAAATGAAATAACAAAAAACAAAGAAAAAATTTAAATTGTACAAATTTTTAAAGAGGCGGTGAAAACCGCCTTTCTTAATTTTGCAACCATATGCAGGGTAGGACGCGGGGCGAAACCATTATCCAACATTCCTTAAATGGGCGGGTTGCGGGGCGAAGGGACGCTAAAATATTGTTTGCCGCCTTTTGCAAAACGTCTTTTGCTGTTCTGTGCAAAAGTGTTTTCATAATGCCTTGAAATACTTCCAAATTCTCATTTGCGAAGCAAATGATGTTTGTACTTAGGAACATCTAACCTTCATATAGAAAAATATGAGTGTAAGGAGGAACTTTTCCATGGAAAATAAACAAAAGGAAAAACCAAAAAAAGGATCGGGAAAAAGATTCTTAAGGATTATACTAATTTCCTTAATTGTGGCTATTTTTCTGCTTGGAGTTGGTTACATCTACTTTGAATATAATAGACTTTCGTACTTCAATTTGAATCTTCAAAATGGTTGGAGAAGTTATTTGGCTTATTTAATCGATTTTATACCAGGATTAAGAAATTTATCTAATTATGAATATCTAGAGATTTCAGATCCTTTCTATTTACAAAAGGAATTGTTAGATACCAAACTCAAAGCTATACAAGACAAAAGAGAAAAATTAATTGCAGAACAAAATGAATTACAAAAACTTTTAGACCAAGTTTCACAAGAAAGTGCAAGTCTAATGGTTCAGCGAGAAGAATTAGAAAAGCTGAATCAAGACTATCAACAAAAAATTGCCCAATACAACGATTACAATACCAGAATTAACACCCTAGCCAATTGGCTAGCTAGATCAACCCCTCAACAAATTGCCAATGCTTTAAGTAGAGAAGAAGTAAGTGTGGAATTACTAGTTGATGCACTCGCAACGCTTGAATCAAAATCAGCCGCAGAAATACTGCAAGCTCTTGCGCTTGTTAACCCACAAAAAGCTGCTGAAGTAATAGCCAAAATGGGAGAAAAAAGGAGCGAATAATTTTGAACATTGCCTTAACTGATCTTATAACAAATTTACCTAAATCTAATAATATTAATAATTTTACTACATATGCATCTAATGCTAAATTGGAATCCTTCGATCAAAAACTTCAAGATATCTTTAGCAACATAGAAGAAAATCTCGGTTTTAAAAACTCTCCAATGCCAGAAAAAGAAGTATTAAAAAATAATAAAAAAAACAACGGTTCTAACGAACTTTTAATTAAAACTATTGAAAAATCAAATAATAATTTATTAGTCACATTGAATGTGAATGATTCGAAAGATTTAATAATTTCAAACACTAAAAAAAACAAAAACATCAAATTGGATGTCGATCAATTACTATTACTCATAGAGACTTCTATCAAAAACGCTAAAAACATAGATAAAAAGGAATTATTAATTCAAGCACAAAAAATATTATCCTCCTCTAAAACAGAGTTTACAGAGGATGACATAGAGGTATTACAAAAAGCTTTTAACATTATCATTAAAGAAAGAGCTAGTAATACCGAAATACATTTAGAAGGCTTAATCAAGCATTCTAAATTCATAGATGAAACCCCCTCCACTCTGTCGCAAAACAACATACATTCAAATGGTTCACAAGAAACAAATCAGATTGTCAGCCCAGACATTCAAAAATTATTACAGTTAATAGAAAAAACTTCAAAAAGTATAGAAAACAAAAATGAAATCAATACATTAGAGCAAGCTCAGAAAATTCTAATTTCTTCAAAAACTGAACTCACAGAAGAAGATAAAGAGGTATTGCAAAAAGCTTTTAGTATTATCATGAAAGAAAGTAAAGCTAGTAATAGTGAAATACCTTTAGTAGGCTTAATCAAGCATTCTAAATCTATAGAAGAAACCCCCTCCACTTTGTCACAAAACAACCTACAATCAAAAGGTTCACAAGAAGCTGGTCAGATTGTCAACTCTGATATCCAAAAATTATTATCCACAATACAAGAAAGCTCAAAAAATATAGAAAACAAAGATGAAATCAATACATTAGAGCAAGCTCAAAAAATACTCTCATCTTTTAAAACAGAGTTTACACCTGATGAATTAAATATAATTAAAACTGCTCTTGGTATAAATACCAACAATAATTCAAAGATGGGAAATTCTTCGTCAAACCTAATTGAAGAAGCAACTCTCATAACCAATTCCTTGATTAAGGGAAACACTGATAAAACAAAGAATAATAAAATTGAGAATAATAATTTCATAAAATCAATGGAATTTGATCAAAAATCAGATCTTTTAAATACAAAAAACAACTTTGGAAAAAATGTGTATTTTGATCCATATGAAACCAGAAAAAACAACATCAATAAAGATAAAAACTCTGAATTACAAAAAGATAATACAGTAAAACTTATACCAACCAGCAATTTAGGAGACGTCAGTAAGAATTTAAATATCGAACAACTAAAAACCAATCAAAGTACTAATGAAATAGATTTAAAATCTCTACAAATCAATAAAAATAGTATACAAGACGGTATCCCTGAAACCAATCTAAAAGATTTAAACGTTCAAATAAAGGAAGTAATTATCTCTAAAAACACTCAAACTTTTTTAAACGAAAGTTTCTCAGTCAAAATATCTCCTCCAGACTTAGGAAAAGTGGATATTCAAATCTTAAAAAACGGGCAAGCTGTAACTGTTAATATATCAACGGAAACAGAAAATGCAAAAAATATTATATCAAAAACATTACAGTCTTTAATTGGAAATTTAAGGGATGAAGGATACCAACCCATCAATATAAAAGTGAATGTCACACAAGAAGAACATTATTTAGCCGATCAAAATAAACAACATCAACAAGAGCAAGAGCAGAAAAAATACGATGAAGATAACCAGAATGACGATCAGCCAAAAGAAGGAACTTACTACACCTTTGATGATTATTTAAGGAGTGATGTGAGTGTTTAACTCAGTATCGATGGATTCTATATATCAAAGTACCTATGAAGCAAAAAAAGGCAGAGAAATAAAAAAAGAATTAGACAAAGAAGCTTTTTTACAACTGTTGGTTGCAGAATTACAAAACCAAGATCCGACTCAACCGATGGAAAACAAAGATCTTGTAGCTCAACTTTCCCAATTATCTACCACTGAACAAATAACAAATATGAGCCAAGCAATTCAAGAAATGGTTAACTTCCAAATGTCACTCAATAAATTGCAAGCTGCAAGCTTGATAGGAAAAACCGTTGTGGTGAATGACAACACGATTGACTTGCAAAGTGGGGTAGCAGAAGGATTAAACTATGGATTAAATAACAGCTCCCAAGTATATTTAGAGATTTATGATTCAAAGGGACAAGTAATTTACACAGAAGATTTGGGCGTGCAGGAAGCAGGGTTACACTCATATGTTTGGAGCGGAAGAAACAACGATGGAACTATGATGCCTGATGGAGAATATCTTTATGGGATTTACACCGTAGAAAATGGCCAATTGGTAGCAAATACCGGTGTAAAAAGTGGAACTGTCGAAGCAGTGAAGTTCTTAGACAATGAACTTTACCTACTTATCAACGGTGAAATGTATCCTTATTCAGTAGTGAATGAAATTAGCGCCTAAATTTTGATTATCAATACGACTAGATAGGAGGAGTATAACATGCTCAGATCAATGTACTCTGGAATCACAGGTTTAAGGAATTTTCAGGATCAACTCGATATAGTTGCAAACAATATCGCTAACGTTAATACAGTAGGCTACAAAGGTTCAAGGGCAACATTTCAAACAACTCTTTTTCAAACATTAAGTGCAGGAAACGCACCACAAAACCAACTGGGTGGAACAAACCCTATGCAAATTGGCTTAGGCTCTCGATTAGCTTCTATAGACAAATTAATGACACAAGGTTCTCCTATGTCTACAGGTAAAGCTACCGACCTAATGATCCAAGGGGAAGGCTTTTTTATACTCTCAGACGGAACAGGTCAATACTATACACGGGCTGGCAACTTTACTAGAGATTACAACGGATTCTTTGTAGATCCTGCATCTGGTATGAAATTACAAGGTTGGACAGCAAAAATCGATCAAGAAGGAAAAAGAATTATTGACACCAACGATCCTATAGGAGATATCCAAGTATCTAGTGGACAAGTAATGGCGGCAAAACAAACATCTTTTGTCAGACTTGCACATAATTTAAATGCAGGTGCAGGTATTCAGGACACAACAATTGTGGTTAAGAGTACAACAGGTGAAAATATACCCGTCAAGTTTTCTTTCAAAAGAGATATGAGTCAAAACAACAAGGATAAAAATGTTTACAATTGGACGGCAAGTGTAGTTGGTTCTGATTACAAATTTGCAGTTGATGATGGTTCGGGCGCTTTAACTTCAACTACCCAAATTAGTGGAAAAGTAGAGCTTGACGACACAGGAAATGTAATTAATTGGGTTAATTACGATGGAGGCGGAGATCCACTAGTAGAAAGTAAGATTTCTATATACGACATAAACGGTGAAATAGTGGATACTAATGGCGATCCTGTCACTGTAACTACATCCGGGACCCCCGCAACTCTCACAGGAAGCATTAGAGTTACAGATAATACAACGGGAGAAACGGTTTATTATGATCCAGAAGATATTGATATTAGTTTTGATGGTTCTGGAAATCTAACAATAACTTTGAATATCGATGGTTCCCAAGTAGATTTTACTGGAACTGCAACTGGGAATACAGTTGGTGAATTCAACAATTTACTAACAACTGGAATAGATGATGGGTCTGGACATACCCTCACAGGGTTACGTTTAACCGGTGCCTCTGATACTGATACTATTGACGTTCAGTCTTTTCCTAATTTAAAATCGGTCAGAGAAATGATTCAACCACCTTCAGGAGGAGCTATAAGATTCACCGATCTTAACAATCCAACCAACTTTTCAGAAGCTAACTATATCAGCCCATCTGTAACAACATCCACAGTTGTATACGATTCTTTAGGTAACCCTTACAATACTTATTTAAAATTCACAAAAATAGATGCTAACACTTGGTATTGGAAGGCAGAGTTAGAAGACGGCACCCCATTGTATAAAAGTACCGCTGATGGTCAATTACTCAATGATCCCGCCGAAGGAGTTATAGCTTTTGATTCAAACGGTAACATAGCTGCCACTCAATGGAGAGTCAAAACTGATGGTACCATAGATCAAACTATCGGAGATGGTAACGATGGAGCAGCGGGTTTCTGGTTCGACCCAGCTCAGCGGGGCGCTGCTTTAAATCCAAGTGTAGACCCTCAATCAGCGGCTGGTGCGGGCCCTGTTAACGTTTCGATTAATTTTCAAGAACTTTCTCAGTTTTTTGCAGAAAATTCCATAGCTGTTATTGAACAAGATGGAAACTCTCAAGGAACCTTAGAGTCTTTTGCTATAAACACCAATGGACAGATTATAGGATCTTTCACAAACGGCTTAACAGCCCCATTAGGACAAGTAGCTCTAGCCACTTTTAACAACCCTGAAGGTTTATCAGCTATAGGTAACTCTATGTACGTTATGAGCTCAAACAGTGGACTTCCGCAAATAGGTGTCTCTGGTGTTGGAGGAAGAGGAAGTATTAATCCAGGGGCTTTAGAAATGTCGAATGTAGATTTGGCAGAAGAGTTCACCAACATGATCATTGCTCAAAGAGGATTTCAAGCAAATTCAAGAAGTATAACCACGGCAGATGCGATCCTTAACGAGCTTGTAAACATCAAGAGATAATTATTTTTGCCGAACTGTGCAAAATGGTTTGTTTGCAATGCTTTAGATATGTTTTCCAAAATTTTGTTTGCTACGCATTTTGCAGTCTTATGCAAAAAGGTTTTTTAATAAAGTATGATTTTGAATTTGGGGATCTTAAGGGGTTTACCCCTTAACGTTTGGGCGAAGGGGCGGTAAAGCAAGTTTTAGGATTTCTAAAGTGAATAATATTTGGAGGTTAAGATGATTAAACTCACAAAATTAAACGATGAAGAATTTTATATAAACCCTTATCAAATTGAAAAAATAGAGTGTCACCCTGATACGACAATAACAATGATGAACGGACATGTTTACGTCGTTAAAGAAAGTATTGAAGAAGTTAATAAAAAAGTGGTAGAATTAAATAAAGAGATTTTTGGCAAATAAAGTAAGCATTATAAATTTTGTGCAACCTTTTTATGAGTGAAATAGTGTAAAGCAAGAGGTGGGATAGTTGTGGATATATCAACAATAATCGGATTATCTTTAGCAATAGTTGCAATAGTAGTGGGTACAGGAAGTGAATTTACAACTTTAATAGATATTCCTTCTTTTTTTATAACCGTGTTGGGATCTATTGGTGCAACTTTCATTGCTCATCCAAGTTCAAGGTCTTTTAAAATGTTTAATATTATCATTGAATCTTTTAAAAATCCTAAGATAGACAACCTTGAAACCTTAAGAACCTTGTACTCGTTTTCTGAAAAAGCAAGACGTGACGGAATGATATCTTTAGAAGAAGATTTAGCAAGTGTTCAAAGTGAATTTTTAAGAGACGGTTTGAGAGCCGCCGTTGATGGTACGGATCCAGAAGAAATAAAAAAGATATTAGAAGTGAAAATGGACATGTACCAAGAAACTGAAGAAGATAAGATCTCAGTTTTGGACACCTGGGGAGCCATGGCTCCGGCCTTTGGTATGATAGGAACTTTGATAGGATTAGTTTTATTGTTAGATACTCTCAGTGATCCGACAACTATTGGCCCAAGGATGTCTCTTGCTCTTATTACAACGTTATACGGTGCTCTTATTGCAAATACCATCGCTCTACCACCTGCTGAAAAACTAAAAAAAAGGGTGGATAAAAATATCAATCAAATGCGAATGATGTTGGAAGGTATACTATCGATAGTACAAGGAGAAAATCCACATTTGATGGAAGAAAAACTTAAGGCATTTCTCAGTGAAGAAGAAAGAAGTACCTATGAGGCAGAAAAAGGTGAAGCTGTTTTGTAATTTAGAGGTGATATTTTATGCCCAGAAAGAAAAGAGAGAAAAAAGGTGAAGCCAAATGGATGACAACTTTCAGCGATATGACTACTTTGTTGTTGACAATGTTTATCGCTTTGTTTTCTATGGCAACTATATCACCTGGAAAATTTCAACAGGCGGTTGTTAGTTTACAAAGTATATTTGAAGGCCAACCAATTGGGATACTAGTAGGTGGAAGAAGTATTTCCGAAGAACCGTTGATTACTTCTAATCCTGGAATTAGGCAAGAATTATTAAAAATTATAGAAGACGAAAGATATAAGGGAAAAATTACTATTGAGGACACAGATAAAGGGACGATAATATCTATGAAAGACTTTGCCTTTTTTAGAACGGGTAGTGCTGAATTAACCGCCGAAGCAAAAGAGCTGTTGTATAGGATAGGTACAATAATATTAGAGCACACATCTAACGCTATCGAAGTTTATGGTTTTACGGATGATCGACCAGTTTTACCTTCAAGTGTATATCCTTCTAATTGGCATTTGAGTTCAGCCAGAGCAGCAAGTGTAGTTAGTTTTTTTACTGGAGAGTTGAAAAATAGAAGGTTAGTAGAAAAGATGCCTGAGATCAATTCTGGACAGTTTGATATAGATTATTTTTACAATTCAGATAGGTTCTTCCCAATTGGTCTGGGAGATAGTGAAATAATGAAACAAATCACCCTGCTGAGTTCAGAAATTAACTCACGAAAATCCCTTGCTTTAGATCAATTCACAAAAGGAGAAATAAATTCTGCTCAGTTGCAGCAAATTGAAAAAGAACTAGAAAGCGAATACAATACAAAATTGTATGAATTAAGACAAAAATACAGAAGAATAGATATTCTTATACTAAGACAAAGGGTAAGATAAATGCAACAAAGCGGAGGCGAAAGATTTTGGAAAATGAAAATATAAATTCAGAAGAAGGAAAAAGTAGAAAATCGAGGTCATCTTTTTTAATGACTTTAATAATAGTCATAGTTGTTGCTTTGATAATATCGGGAATTACGTCCTTTTTTATAGTGAGAATCTTAACATCAAATGTTTCTTCAAGTTCTGATCAATCATCACAAGTATCCTCCACAACTCCTGCTAGAGTGGTATTAATTATGGAAGGTTCCAGATATACTATGATGTTAAAAGGAGGATACGATATTGCCGTTGTAGATTCTTTACAGTTAGATGTTGGAAGTAATCAGGCAAGAGATTTAATAACTTCCAATCGCTTAGAGGTATTAGAGGCTATACGAATGATATTTATGAATAAAACACGAAGTGAGCTATCAACTCCACAGGGTATAGAGTTAACTAAGAAACAAATTAAAGATTCTATAAATGAAATGCTGGGATTTACTGGTGAAAGGAAAAGTTTGGGAGTTATAAAAGTGACTATGATTATAATGACCATAACAACTAGTCAATAATGAAAAAGAGGTGTTTGTATGCCTGAAGATGAAGCCCTTACACAGGAAGAAATAGATAGCATTTTAAAATCAATGAGTTCTGGCGAGACTGCCGAAGAAGTTCTTGAAGAATATCAAGAAGAAGAAAGAAGAATCAAAGATTACAATTTTAGAAGACCAATGAAGTTTTCCAGAGAGCAACTAAGAACTCTACAATTAATCCATGAAAGTTTTGCGAGAGAGCTATCTACTTATCTTTCAGGCAGATGTAGAACTTTTGTTGATGTAAAATATGCTAGTATTGATCAAATTACTTTTTCAGAATTTCAAAAATCTTTGAACTCGCCCACGTTTATCGTTATTTTTTCGTCCGAAGCTTTTTCAGGAAGCGCTATTTTGCAAATGGGCTTAGACTTAGGATACGTCATAATAGACAGACTTTTAGGCGGTTCGGGGAACACTCTTGAAGAGATGCGATCCCCTACTGAGATAGAAACGAACATTTTAAGAAAAGAAGCTTCAGTTATGTTAAGAATGCTATCAAAATCTTGGTCAAACATAGAGGAGTTTGACGCCAATTTAGAAAATTTGGAAACTAATCCCCAATTTGTTCAAGTTGCGCCTTCAAATGAGATGACAATTCTTATAACGCTGTCCGTTACGATAAAAAACGTACAAGGATTTGTTAATCTTTGTTTCCCGTCATCTTCGTTGGAACCTTTGAACGATAAATTGTCAACAAGAATGTGGACTACCTTTTACAGACACACCGAAGAATTTAAAGAGAATCTAAGACAAACTTTACTACTTTCAAAGTTAAATTTATCCGTCATACTTGGCAAAACAGAGATATATTTAAACGATTTTTTGAACCTTGAAGTTGGTGATGTAATCCGATTAGATTCTTTTTACGATGAGCCAATAGATTTGGAAATTGAAGAAAGACCTATATTCAAAGTAAATGTAGGTAAGAGCAAAGGTTTTTACAGTGTAAAGATAGTTGACAAAAATAGAGAGCTTTTAGAAAGACTTCTTGTCGAAGAAAGTATGAAAAAAAAGACAAAAAAGCAAGATCCTTCTGAAAAAGGTGAAGATACAGAAAAAACAGGAGATGAATAAAATGCCTGAAAATGAAGATCGATTTTTAAATCAAAACGAATTAGATTCATTATTAAAAGGAATAAATAACTCCGATGATCCAGAACAAAAAGAAGGCGAGGAAGCCGCAACTGTGAATGAAAAATTAGATCCACTTTTGGATATGATGGGTGAAATTGCAAATATCACAATGGGTTCTGGGGCAACAACCCTTTCAACTTTACTAAGAAGAAAGATAGAAATCCAATATCCCCAAACAGATATTATTAAATTTAAAAATATCTCAACCAATTTTGAAGGTGAAAATGTTATTGTTACAGTAGAGTACAAAAGAGGTTTGTATGGTTTGAACACGTTAGTTTTACCTTTGAATTTAACTAATATAATAGCAGACTTAATGCTAGGAAAAGATCTAGAAAATATCGAAGAAAGAGAATTAGATGATATTAGTTTAAGCGCTGTTTCTGAAGCAGTGAATCAAATGATGGGTACAGCTTCAACTGCTTTATCGGATTTTCTAAAAACAAATATCGATATTTCCCCACCCAATACTAAGGTAATGAACTTTTCAGATCCCAATATTGAGTTTCCTCCAATAGAAACAGACAAAGAAGCCTATGTTATCTCAATAAAGTTCAACATGAAAATCAATGGAATAGCTGAGACAACGTTCTGGCAATTTATACCAATGAAATTTGCTCAAAAAATTAGAGAACTTATGGAGAAAACTTTTGGTAAGATTACAGTGAGCGAAGAAAGCTCAAAAAGTTCCAATGTAAAAGAAAAAAGCAATTCTAACGTGATCAAAGAAAAAAAAGTCAAGGTTCAACCAGTAGAATTTGGTGAATTTGAAAAAAAGGAGGAGCCTATTTCCCCAAATATAGATCTATCAAAGTTGGAACTTTTGCTTGACGTCCCTTTAGAACTAAAAGTTGAGTTAGGATCAACCAAGTTAAATCTTAGAGAGATCTTAGAGTTGCATGAAGGTTCTTTGATACAGTTAAATAAGCTGGCTGGGGAACCTTTGGATATATATGCCAATGGAAGATTAATTGCCAGAGGCGAAGTCGTGGTTATCGATGAGAATTTTGGAATTAGGGTAACAGAAATCGTCTCATTGAGAGAAAGGATGAAAACTTTGAAATGACAATTAAGAAATATTTACTTTTTTCTTTTCTTGCTTTTTCCACATTCATTTATGCACAACCAAACTTAGAAAGCCTATTAGAGAGTTATTTGGGATACAAAAAATTAAAATTTGAAGTTGATATTCAGTTTCAAATAACTGAGAGTAAAGAAATTTCTGCGGAACTAAGATATATTGACAACAGATATTTAATTTTTTCCTTCGAAAAACCATCTTTATTTAAAGATATTTATTATTGTTACGATTTTTTCGAGTCAGTTTTTTACACAAATATTCGTGAGGAAGTAGATGAATACGATCAAATATCTATACGTACAGCTACTATTCCTGATTTAATTTCATCATTCCTACCTTTTTTTAATCCAGAAAATTTTGATGTAATAGTCATAGAAGAAGGTGTTTATGAAATTCAAGAGTACCTCCCAAAAACCAGAAATTTCTTAAAACTGGTTAATATAGACTTTACCAAATTCAATATTTACTATTTTAAACCTTTTGAAAATATAAAAATTCTTGAAAAGCTAGAAATTTTGAATTCTCAAGAGAATAAAAAGATCATAATAAACATCAAAGAAATAAGACCTCTGTCTGATGAAGAAGCAGATGCCGAACTGAAAAAAGTTCTGTTATCTTGATAATTTTGCTATAAATGAGCTAAATCTGACAGGGAGTAATCTGCGTACCTTTTTTCCAAATTCTCTCCGTTTTTCTTCCTTTTTAAATAGGTTAGTTGTTCTTTTAGGACCTTTTTGCTTTCTGGCTTCCCATGTCCTGGAAAAACAGTTTCTATATCTAAGGAAGATAAGTTATTTAATCTAGATATCCATTCATCAACATTTGAATTGAGTATTTCTGCGTGTACCTTAGAAAATACGAGATCACCACTTATCAAATATCCTTGCGGTTTAAGGATATAGATTGTTGAATCTAAAGTATGTCCACCAATATTTTCTGCTGATAAAATTTGGTCTCTTAGGAGAAGAAAAATAGAATTTTCAAAAATGACGATATCTTTTTCTCTTAAAGCCTCTTTGAAATTGTTAAAATTATAGTCAGCAATCTTTGAACTTTCTTTAAGAAAAGTGGCATCCAAGGTATTAAGAAAATCCAACGTTTTTTTGTTCATATACAGATCAAATTTGCGTTTACTAAAAACAGCTCCAAAAGTGTGGTCAGGGTGAAAATGAGTGAAAAAAACCTTTTTTAATTTTTTTGAAGTACGCTCTTCAACTATTTTGACCATATCTTCAAATTTTCTTGGATAAAGAGAGCTATCGAAGGCTATCAATCCATCATCATACTCCAAAAATGTAACAGAGCTTGCGCCATTTACAAACCAAAAATTGTAAACGTTATCGTAACTTTCGAACATACAAATCACCTCTAAAAGTAAACAGTTAGCTCCCCTTTGCCGAACGTTAAGGGGGTTGCCCCTTAAAAACCCCAAATTCAAGATCAAAACCATTTAAAAACATTGTGTGCACACTGCGGCAAACACTCCCAACCCATTACGACAAAAAATTTTATCGCCCCATTTTGCAACCCATCATCTTATTATTTTTTAAGTTCTATTATATTTTTTCTATAAAAAAAATTGATATTCCTTGAACCAAGTGATATAATTTTGTTAGGAATACTAATCAATTTGGGACGGTGAGTCTTTTGATTAAAGAGTTTTTAAAAAAGTACTGGTGGAGATACCTCATCGGGATTCTCTTTCTCATAATTGTTGACATTATTCAACTATTTATTCCAAGAGAAATTGGAAGCATAGTAGATATACTAAACACTCAATCTCCGAACCTTAATCAAGTTAAAACACTGATCTTTGGAATAATCATGTTAACTTTAGGATTAGGAATTGGCAGAGTTTTTTGGAGAATTTCAATTATTGGAGCCGCTAGACTTTTTGAATATCAAACATGGAAAAAAATGTTCGACCATATCATCGGTTTAGACCAAGATTTTTTCGACAAATGGAGAACTGGAGATTTGATGACTAGGTTCACTTCTGATGTTTCTACGTTGATGCGTATGCTGGGAATTCTGGTTATAATGCTTGTTGATACAATAGTGTTGACAACCTTGACCGTTTTTGCAATGGGTACTTTTGTGAATTGGAGATTGACCTTTATATCGGTACTGCCTCTTCCTTTAATAGCAATTATATCACTCTTTTTTGGAAGATTCATTCACAGAAGATTCAGAGAATTACAAGAAAAAACTTCTGAGTTATCTAATATAACCGAAGAAAACGTCTCTGGCGTGGATGTTGTAAAGTTATATTCTAACTATGATACGATGCAAGAGTTATTTGACAACAAGTCTCAAGAGTTCTATAATTCTTACATCCGCTTGGTAAAAGTTTGGGGATTGATGTTTCCCTTAGCAATGTTAGTAGGACAATTAGCGACTATTTTTGTTTTCAATTTTGGTGGGCCCATGGTAATAAACAACCAGATAACCCTTGGAGACTTCATAATGACAAATCAATATATCGGAATGTTGATATGGCCAATGATGGCGGTTGGAAACTTAATCAACCTAATACAAAGAGGAAGAGCTTCTTTAAAAAGGGTTAATGAAGTTTTAGAACAAAAAAATTCTATTCAAGAACCCCCAAGAGAAGATTTTGAATTTCAGGGCCACTATCAAATCAACCATCTAACTTTCAAATATCCAGGTTCACAAAGAGAAGTTTTGAAGGATATAAACATGAATATAAACCCGGGAGAAATGGTAGCCTTTGTTGGAAGAATAGGTTCAGGAAAATCTACATTAGCTAAGCTCCTTGTAAAACTATACCCAGTTGAAAGAGGACAGATATTTTTAGACGGTAAGGATATTAACGGTTTGAATGGTGAATTTATAAGAGACTATGTTTCGTATGTACCACAAGATAGTTTCTTATTTTCAATGACGATAAGAGAAAATATAGCTTTTGCAAATGAAGAAATGGAAGACAAAGTCGAAGAATTTGCAAAACTTTCTCACGTACATGATGACATAATGAGCTTCGAAAATAAATACGACACAATTGTTGGAGAAAGAGGAGCCACACTTTCAGGTGGTCAAAGGCAAAGGGTTACCATAGCAAGAGCTCTAGCCAAAAGATCAAAATGGATAATATTGGACGATTGTCTTTCTGCTGTAGATACAGAGACCGAAGAAGAAATTATCAAAACACTTAGGCAACAAGCGGAAGGCAAAACGATCCTTGTTATATCTCACAGGCTCAAAGCGGTTAAAAATGCGGACCAGATCTATGTATTCGACAATGGACAAATCGTTGAACATGGTAATCATAATCAGTTAATCTCACAAGAAGGTATTTACTATTCTATGTACCTGAAACAATTAATAGAAAAAAATTTGGAGGAGTAGAGTAATGGCTTCTGTTCATGAGGAAATATTTTTAGAAGAAAAAGAAAAAAGCGAAGGCGATCTCAAAACATTCCTGAGGCTGTGGGTGTATATAAAAAAATACAAGTTACTCCTTTTTTTGACCTTTTTAACTTTGGCTATAGCAACGATAATAGAGTTAGCGTTGCCAGTTTTCATACGGTATGGGATTGATAATGTAATAAATGTAAATTATTCGTTCGATATGGTCCCTGAGAGTCGAACGCAATTTGTTGAACAGGAGAATGGAGCATATAATCTAGAAAAAAGAGACAACAACTATTATATGGTTAACAATCAAACAGGCGAAAGAATACAAGTCTCAGGGGAACAATATTCCCAATACTTTGACACAGCTATTCGAAAAATACAGATTTTTAGCCTTATTTTTATATCAGTACTTGTAGGACAATTTCTTTTAAATTATGGTCAAGTTTTTTTTGCCAACGTAGTTGGCCAAAAGGTTATTTTCCATCTTAGAAAAGACTTATTCAGTCACATATTAAAACTCAAATATACATATTTTGAAAAAAATCCTCCAGGCAAAGTGACAACCCGTGTAGTTAATGATACCCAAAATTTATCAGATTTCTTCAGTGACGTTGTAACAAGTTTCCTAAAAGATATAGCCATAATAATTGGGGTGATCATTTTAATGATGGTCCTAGACTTTAAACTAAGCTTGTATACAATGTCTATGTTCCCAGTTATTGTCGTTTCAGTTGTGTTATTCCGACATTTTGATAGAAAAGCCTACGACAAAGTCAGAACCAGAATATCTGCCTTAAATTCCTACTTAGCCGAAAATTTAGCTGGAAGTAATGTTACAAGATTATTCAATCAAGAAGAAAGAAAGAAAAAGGAATTTGATTACATGAGTACCAAGGTATATCGTGCTAATCTGCAACAAATATATGTATTTGCAATCTTTAGACCCCTGATGAGTCTTTTGCAGTATTTTACGATTAGTATTTTGCTTTGGTTTGGTTCCTTGCAATTAACGGATGGACAAACAACTTTTGGAACTATCTATGCCTTCACTTCTTACATAGATATGTTTTTTAGACCTTTGTTTGACCTAGCAGAAAAGTATGACATAATGCAAAACGCATTTGCATCAGCTGGAAAAATTTTTAAGATATTTGATCAAGAACAGGAAGATTTTGGGAGGAAAAAGTATGATACTATTCAAGAAGGTAAAGTCGAATTTCAAAACGTTAAATTCTCCTACGATGGAAATACAGAAGTCTTAAAAGGCGTAAGTTTCAAAATAAATCCTAATGAAAGAATAGCCATAGTTGGAGAAACAGGCTCAGGAAAAACTACAATAATTAAATTGATAAGTGGTCTTTACAAATACCAAAGTGGTAAAATACTGTTAGACGATAAAGAATTATATGAATACAATCTAAACGAATTACGCAAAAAAATTGCGGTTGTACCTCAGGACGTATTCTTGTTCTCTGGAACTATTTTAGACAACATGAGATTATTTAATCAAAACATTCCTGATGAAGAAGTAAAAAAGGTTGCCAAATCCGTATATGCCCATGAAATTATCTCGCGGTTGCCCCAAAATTACTATACAGTCATTACAGAAAGAGGTGGAACTTTATCATCTGGTGAAAGACAATTGGTAGCCTTAACGAGGGCGGTACTTTTTAATTCAAAGATCATAATTTTAGACGAAGCAACAGCAAACGTGGATGTAGAAACTGAATTTTTAATACAACAAGCTTTGAATAAAATATCTGAACGTTCAACCATAATTTCCATTGCACACAGACTTTCGACTGTGAAAAGCTCCAACAGGATAATAGTAGTGCATAAAGGGCTAGTTGTTGAAGAAGGAAGACATGAAGAACTTATCAACAACCACGGAATTTATTACGATCTTTACAGACTTCAGTTCGAAAATAGCTAATAATAACCAGACTATGAAGGGGGTTTATACCTTGAACTTCTTTGATAATATACCACCAAGCACATCTGTTTCACCTATATCAAAAGAACTCTATTTAAAAAATGATTCAGATGTTGCCGTTTTGATTCTACACGGTTACACGGGTTCTCCTCATGATATGTACTACATAGGAAGACAGATTCATAAATCCGGTTATTCTATTTACATACCTAGACTTCCTGGGCATGGCACGAATTCGAACGATTTTTTAAACTCTAATTGGAGAGATTGGCTCAGAAAATCAGTAGATTCTTATATTAATTTAAAAACCTACCACCAAAAAGTCTACATTTTAGGCCTCTCTATGGGTGGTGTAATAGCAACTCTTTTAGCAGCTAAATTTCATCCAGAAAAAATTGTTTTAGCTGCTCCTGCACTAGAAGCAAAAGATTGGAGAATAAAATTAACTCCATTCTTTGGCGCTTTTGTTAAGAAAATAAAAAGAAAAAATCCTCAGACATTCAATGACGAAAAGCTTGCTTATCTTGCTAGCCAATACTGGAATTATGACTGGCCCTCAAAGGCAGCAGATCTTTATAAACTGCAAAAAATGGCTCTTAAGAATCTTTCAGAAGTTACATCTAAAACTTATGTAATACTATCAAAAAAAGATGAAGCAGTTCCTTTTTCCGTAAAAGAAATTATTGAAAACAATATTAAAGGAAAAACCGAATTTCTGATATTGGAAGAAAGTGGGCACGTGGTTGTAAACGATATCGAAAAAGAAAAAGTGGCAGAACAAACGATAACTTGGCTTAAGAAAGAATAGTCAACGTACAAAACAACACAATTATTTCTACTTTGAAATTCTTTCTTTTGAGAAAACCTGTTGCAAATAGTACCCGGTGTAAGTACCACTCTCAGCTATTTCTTCTGGGGTGCCTGCAGCTACAATATAGCCCCCATTTTCTCCACCTTCTGGACCTAAGTCTATAATGTAATCTGCATTTTTTATAATGTCCATCTCATGTTCTATCACTATAACAGTATTACCCTTTTCAACGAGAATATTGAGAACTTTTATTAATTTCTTTATATCTTCGAAATGAAGACCCGTAGTAGGTTCATCGAGTATATAAACGGTATTACCCGTGGATTTCTTTCTCAACTCGGAGGTTAATTTAATCCTTTGAGCTTCTCCACCAGAAAGGGTAGTTGCAGGTTGCCCCAATCTTATGTATCCTAAGCCCACATCTTGCAATAGCTCTAAAACATTTTTTATTAATGGCAAATTCTTGAAAAAGTCCAAAGCTTCATCTACGGTCATATCTAAAACATCAGAAATATTTTTACCTCTGTAAGTCACCTTCAATGTCTCTTTGTTGTACCTCTTACCTTTACATACATCACAGGTTACATACACATCAGGCAGGAATTGCATCTCGATCTTCAAAACACCGTGACCTTTACAGGCTTCACATCTTCCACCTTTAACGTTGAAGGAAAATCTTCCCTTATCGTATCCTCGAATCTTAGCCTCAGGTGTTGCTGCGAACAGTTCACGAATATAATCGAATACTCCAGTATATGTAGCGGGGTTGCTCCTTGGAGTTCTACCAATAGGACTTTGATCTATAGAGATCACACTATCTATGTAGTTTAAACCTTCGATCTTTTCATATTCTCCAGGTCTCACCCTAGAATTATACAGCTCCTTTTGTAAAGCTGGATACAATGTATCCATAATCAATGAAGATTTACCAGAACCAGAAACTCCGGTTATAACAACAAACTTACCCAATGGAATCTCAACCGTCACATTTTTCAAATTGTTGTGCCTGGCACCGATTATCTTTAAACTACCGTTCTTTTCAACTCGCCTTTTGTCAAGTATTTTGATTCTTGTTTCTCCTCTTAAATATTTCCCTGTAAGGGAGCCATTAGAATTCTCTAACAATTTACTAGTAGGACCTTGAAAGATCACTCTTCCGCCGTTGACACCAGCGCCAAGTCCGAGATCTATTATATAATCAGAGGATCTAATTACGTTCTCATCATGTTCGACAACTATTACCGTATTATCAAGGTCTCTCAATTTTTTCAATGTATTTATCAACCTATCGTTGTCTCTTTGGTGAAGCCCTATAGTCGGCTCATCCAAGACATATGTCACCCCTGTCAATCCTGATCCTATCTGTGTGGCCAATCTAACCCTCTGAGACTCTCCTCCAGAAAGCGTTGTTGCATTCCTTCCAAGTGTCAAATAATCAAGTCCGACATCGATCAAAAAAGTTAACCTTCTATTTATTTCTCTAAGAAGTTCGTGGGCAATTTCCATTTCAAAATCAGTAAGTTTCAAGGCATCAAAGAAAAGCTTTACTTCACTAATTGGCATTTCTGTCAGATCATATATATTGTATCCATCGATCTTAACGCTTAATGTCTCTTCCCTCAATCTTTTACCGTTACAGGCTTGACACGTCTTTTGAATCATGAAATTCCTTTCAATCCATTCCCTTATATCCCGCGAATCCGTTTGCTTGTACCTTCTTTCGTACCAATTCACCATTCCTTCAAACTCTCTAGTAAATTCATAATTGTCCCCATTCCTTTTTGAAAAGGAAAAATTTATTTCTTTGTCAGTCCCATACAACAAGGTATTTAAAACTTTCGAAGGCATGTTTTTTAAAGGTTTTGATGGCTCCTCTCCCAAACTTCTAACAACATCTTTCATCATGCTCACCATGAAAGTATCCTTCCCCATATTCAAAGCAGCCCCATCCTCTAATGACTTATTTATATCAAATATATATTCTGGTTCAATCTCTAATTTAAAACCTAATCCATGACATTCAGAACATGCACCATAAGGACTATTGAATGAAAACAATTTCGGGTTAATTTCTGGAAAACTATATCCACATTTAGGGCAAGCTAAATTCTCAGAAAAAGTTTGAGAAGAAATGACGTTCTCATCACTATCCATTTCCCTAATTTCTACAAAGCCATCACCTTCTTTAAGTGACAATTCAACGGCTTCGAAGATTCTTTCAAAATTATCTTTTCTCAACTTAACTCTATCAACAAGTAGGTTTATATTATGCCTATAACTCTTTTCAAGTGAGTCTATCTCATCTAAATCGTATATAACTCCGTCAATTTCTACCCTTTTGAAACCAGAGATCTTCATGTTATGTAGTTCTTTTTTGAACTCACCTTTCTTTTCCTTAGCAATTGGAGCAAAGATATACAATCTTGCATTCTCTTTAAAATTCCTAAAAATATTATCCACAATTTCATCCACTGTAGAACTTTGCAATGGTATGTTACACTTTGGGCAGTAAGCCTTGCCAACCCTTGCAAACAATACCCGAATATAATCATAAATCTCTGTGATGGTACCTACCGTAGACCTCGGATTATGACTTACAGATTTTTGCTCAATAGCAATTGAAGGAGAAAGCCCTTCTATTAATTCTACATCGGGTTTTTTCAAATTGCCTAAAAACTGTCTTGCATATGAAGAAACAGATTCCAAATACCTTCTTTGACCTTCCGCATATATAGTATCAAGTGCTAAAGTTGATTTCCCTGAACCAGATAATCCAGTAATAACTGAAAGCGTATTCTTAGGTATCTCAACATCTATATTTTTTAAATTATGCTCTCTAGCACCTTTTATCCTAATCCATTTATTATCCATATATATCCTCCTGGAAAGGTAAATATTCTCACCTTTTTTATACATATATATTATACAATCAAAAAATTAACGCTAAAAGAATTTTTTATATTTTTTAACAAAGAAGCTTTAAAGTATCTTCTCTTCTAGATTCACACATAAAAAACACATATGATATAATTACATTATATGATTAACAACTGGGTGGGCAGCGGGGGAAGCGCTATATTTAAAGTTTCAGAGCCTTTAAAGACACTACTTCTAAAAAAGGAGCTCTCCAAATGAAAACAGCGATGATATTTGGAACACGACCAGAAGCAATAAAAATGGCACCGTTATACATAAAGATGAAAGAAGAAAATATGGAGGTAAAAGTAATAGCAACCGCTCAACACAGAGAAATGCTCGATCAAGTGTTGAATCTCTTCGAAATAAAACCAGACTATGACTTAAATATAATGACCAAAAATCAAACCCTACCACAACTAACTTCAAAACTAGTTACAGAGATAGATAAAATACTAAAAATTGAACCATTCGATTACATATTAGTACAAGGCGATACAACCTCCACTTTTGTAGCAAGCCTTGCTGCTTTTTACAACAAAATACCTGTTGGGCACGTAGAAGCAGGCTTAAGAACGAGCGATATATACAACCCCTTCCCAGAAGAGATGAACAGAAGACTAACAGGCACAATTGCAAAGCACCACTTTGCTTCTACCCAAAAGGCAAAAGATAACCTCCTAAAAGAAGGTGTAGAAGAGAAAAGAATAATAGTAACAGGCAACACGGTTATTGATGCATTACTATGGGTAAAAGAAAACAAAAACAAAGATATGGAAAAGATAAAAGAAAAATACAACATAAAAAACAAAAAGTTTATCTTAATAACCATGCACAGAAGGGAGAACTGGGAAAAACCGATAGAAAACGTAATGAAAGCGATAAAAAGGTATCTACACGAAAACGAAGAAATGCATATAGTATTTCCAGTCCACTTAAATCCGATAGTGAGAGAAACTGTGTATAAAATACTTGGGAACGAGGAAAAAGCTATACTAATAGACCCTGTTGAATACTTAGAATTCATAGCGTTAATGGATGAAAGCTATTACATAATGACAGATTCAGGAGGAATACAAGAAGAAGCACCCACATTAGGCAAACCAACATTGGTGTTAAGAGAAACAACGGAAAGACCAGAGGCAATAGAAGCAGGAACAGCAAAATTAATAGGAACGCAAGAAGAAAAAGTTTATCAGGCCATGAAAGAACTAGAAACAGAAAAATATGCACAAATGAGCAAAGTAAGCAATCCTTTTGGAGATGGAAAGGCATCTCAAAGAATCGTTGAATTTTTGAAAGAAAGATATTACTCTTGATAAGGACTATTTTCACTTGCCACCATTCTATTCCCTGACAAATCGGACCTATAATACAGTTCGTCGTAAAGTTGCAAAAAATCTTTAATAGAAGTCTCTTCGCTCAAATTGATACATTTATTATCCTCATCAAACTTAACTTTTAGATTAAAATCTTTTATCACTCCCTTAACTTTAGAAAATTCAAATTTCTTATAATTACCTTTTTTGATAACCTTATAAAACCTCTTCAAATACAATGGTTTATTTTTGATTTTCCTACTAAAATCGTCGATACCTTTTAATTTAACATCCTTGCCAAAAAGATTCCCCTTTCTCTTTATTTCCTCGATAACTTCATCTTTAGCCTCTTCATATTTCTTGTAAAACCCAAAATCTCTTTCAAAATAAGTCAGATTTCTAATTAAGACTGTATCACCAACAACAATGTAATCAAAAGTATTTTTTGGAACTATAAAAAACTGTTCTTTAAAAGGTTGAATTTTACGTGCAGTAAGGGCTAAAATCCTTTTATCTTTAAAGATTTTGGAAGCTGTTAAATATTGAATACCCAACAAAAAATCATTAAACTCTTCACTACACAACTTTACTATCAATTTGAACTTCTTAATCGCTTCCAAGTCTTTATTAGAATAATTTTTTATATATTTACCTTCACGAATAATCTCAACAATATTTCCAATATCCCTTACATTCTCTTTAACATCTTTTAGATACAAAAAACTCTTATCATGAATGACTGTTTCGTACTTATCTACCTTGTTTGATTCTTTGAAGCGTAAATCATTTAAAAACTCGTCAGTAGAGGCCAGAAAAATGCTCTTGAAAAACAAGGGATCCTCATTTTTTAACCAAAATATCTCGTTATTCTCACTTTGGATAAAAACATCCATTATGAAATCCCCTGAAGTATCTATTAGCTCCCTAAGAGATTCTAAATTCTCTTTTAAAAAGATATTCTCTAAAATCTCATCCCAATTAACTTTATTCATTTCTTGCCAGCCATCCCCACATAAATATCCTTGGAAAACTCTTTAAATTTCATTCCTTCGGTTATTGACTTTGAAATCAACCAAACCGGTCGCATACTTTTTTCACTTCCATCCATAAAATAAATCTTGTAAATACTATAACCAAATAAAGAAAGAACAGGGTTTATAGCTATTAAATCCGTCTTTACATAAATATTACCTACAATAAAAACGATTAGAGCAAAAGAAATTAATTCTTTTATGCCACCAAAACTTATAAAAGGCAAGATATAAACAAAAATATAATCCAACAATCTCACGTTCTGCGATTCTACTCTCTCAAATGGAATGAATTTTACCTCGGCATTCTTCTTGGCAGAAATAAAAAGGATCAATGAACCAACAAAAACAAAAATCGAAAAAACACTAAAAAATAAGAACAAAACGTTCCCAAAATTATTAATGGCAAAGATAACAAAAAGAGGTAGATATGAAAGTAAAAACAAAAACGATTTAAACAACGTATTGATCATATAAAAACCTCCCCAGTGAGAAAATCTATTTATCTTAATAAATCACATATTCATAATTATAACAAATAAATCCATCTTTTAATTCTGTATCTCATATCAGCTTTATGTGGAAAGCAGTTGTTTCTTATGATATAATAAATCGGTGGATAATAAAAACAGCAAAAGCCGTTAACTAAAATAAGAAACGAGTGTTAATATTAACGAATCATTGAGGAAAGGAGCAAAAATGAACCTATTATATGCAGGATTCATAAGAGAAGAATCTGAAGAAAAAGGTATTTTAACAAAAATGATCAGTCAATGCTTAACCTTTAAAAAGGTTTTTGATAATGTTTACTTATATATTTCAAGGCAATCAGAAGCGGTGCTTTATAGCATTGAAGATTTTGGCGTAAAGAAAGAAATCAAAACTTTTTCATATCCTACTTTGGCAGCTTATAATGAACAGAGTAAAATTAGAAAAATTAAAGGTTTTATCCGATATAGGTCGTTTTTAGCTTTTTTATATAAAATAATTAATTCATATGAAATAAATACATTATACTCTAGAAATTTACAG
This sequence comes from Petrotoga sp. SL27, assembly GCF_002924605.1. Classification (NCBI taxonomy): domain Bacteria; kingdom Thermotogati; phylum Thermotogota; class Thermotogae; order Petrotogales; family Petrotogaceae; genus Petrotoga; species Petrotoga sp. SL27. The sequence goes on from NZ_JAIP01000001.1 coordinate 113,840, forward strand.
CTTACAAACAAATTAATTAAATTGTCGAAAAGAAAAAAATTAATAAAAATCATTGAAATTCCAACGTATCCATTTGAAAATGAAATTAAAAAGGCGACAAATAAAATTGAATATAACCTATTGTGGAAAAACAGAGAAAAAAAAGTCGAAGATTTCGCAGATATAATTGTTGCTATTTCATCAGACAATACGTTGAAGGTAGATAAAAAATTTGTTCTAATAAGTAACGGTATTCGATTAGAAGACATCAAAATAAAAAATCAGAATCAGAACAAAAAGGCCTCCATTCATTTGCTATCTATAGCAAATCTTCGTTTTTGGCATGGATACGATAGAATAATTAAGGGCCTGTATGAATATTACAAAAAAAATCCAAAAAAAGCGGTCTACTATCACTGCGTAGGTGAAGGATCGGTATTAGAGAATTTAAAGAATTTAGTAAAAGAACTTAAATTAGAGAAATATGTTATTTTTCATGGGACAAAAGTTGGTGAAGAATTAGATAAAATTGTAGATGAATCAGATATTGCTTTGGGTAGTCTTGGATTTCATAGAAGTGGCCTTAGGGGAGGTTCCCCTTTAAAGGCTAGAGAGTATTGTGCCAGGGGAATTCCTTTTGTAATTGCTTATGATGATTGGGATTTTCCAGAATCTTTTCAGTATGTTTTTAGAATTCCACAAGATGATAGTCCTGTTGACATTGATAAAGTAATTAATTGGTATGAAGACTTATCGAAAAAACATCCTGATTATTCTTTAGAGATGAGAAAATATGCTGAAGAAAATTTAAGTTGGGATGCAAAGATGAAACCTGTAATAGAAAAAATCAAAGAATTAGCAAGAGAAAGGAACATTAATACATGAAACTAATCAGTTTAATAGGAGCTCGTCCTCAGATAATAAAAGAAGCGATTCTAAATAAAGAATTTGAGAAAAAAGGTATAAAAGAAATCTTAGTTCATTCTGGGCAACATTACGACTTCAATATGTCAGATGTATTCTTTAAAGTTTTAAATATAAGAAAAGCTGATTACAATTTAGGAGTAGGTTCAGCAACTCATGCCCAGATGACGGCTAAAACAATGATAGAATTTGAAAAGGTTGTATTAAAAGAACATCCTGGTATTATATTAGTATACGGAGACACAAATACAACATTAGCTGGAGCAATAGTAGGAGCTAAATTAAAGATCCCTGTTGCCCACGTAGAAGCAGGGATAAGACAAGAACCAAAGGACATGCCTGAAGAAATAAATAGAGTATTAACAGATAGAATATCAAAATACCTATTTTGCCCTTCTGAACTAGCTGTAAACAACTTAAAAAAGGAAGGTATCACTGAGGGAGTATCCTTCACAGGAGATATAATGTACGATCTCTTTTTAAAGATGAGACCATATTTCAAAGAAGATATTATCGACGAATTGAATTTGGAAGAAAACAAATATATAGTGACTACGATTCATAGAGATTTTAATACAGACAATAAAATAAAACTAGAGAGTATATTGAACGAGTTAGAAAAAATATCAAAAGAAATAAAGGTTGTCTTTCCCATACATCCAAGAACCAAAAAGAAAATAGATGAATTCAATCTTAACAAATACACAAAAGATATTCTACTGATAGAACCTCTCGATTACTTAAGTATGATGGGATTGGTACAAAAGAGCCTTTTTGTAATAACAGACAGTGGAGGGTTGCAAAAAGAAGCATATTTTGCAGGGAAAAGAGCGATAGTTGTTATGCCAGACACAGGCTGGAGAGAGTTAACACAAGCAGATTGGAATATACTGAGTGAACCTGATGAAATCAAAAATAAGATGGATCATATAATAAGCAACGAAATATCTTCAAATGTAGAAAATATATACGGAGATGGAAAAACAGGGGAAAAAATAGTAAAGATAATAAAGATAATAGGATAGTAAGTCTAGTAGGTATCAAATTTTTGTGATGTTATACTTTTCTATAAAAGTATTCATTAAATACAGTTCCCCAAGGAGAATTGATAATCTGTGCCAAAAATTCATTTCTGAAGGTGAAATCTTGTGAAAATACTATTCATAACGAATTTATTTCCTTTTCCTCAAAATCTAACAAGTGGCATTTTTATAACCAAAAGGATAGAAATTCTTAGAAATTTTAATGTGCTTTTTGATATTTACGGTTTAGTTCCTGTAGAGTCGCTCGGAGTAAAATTTTTGAAAAAGATTCTTTCGGAGGGTAATTATAAAGTCACTGATTCATTTTTTGATATAAATGGTATCAAATATAAATATGAAAAATTCAATAGAAATTTGATAGATCTTTTTAATTTAATCATATTAAAGAAAAATATTCAAATTAAAAAATCAGAAAAAATTGCAAGTAGTTTATTTTCTAAAGTTAAAGATGAAAGATTCGACGTTATTCACGCTCATGGAATGCATTCTTTACCCGCAGGATTAGTTGCTAAAATATTGTCTGAAAAGTTAAATATTCCGTACGTAGTTACCGGTCATGGCAGTGACATAAATTTTATAATGCCTTTAGCAAAAGAATTGTACGTTGATGTTTTAGAAAATGCCGCCAAAGTTATTTTCGTGAGTAATGCCTTATTGAATAAAGCTAAATCATTTGGGTATGCTGGTGAGAATTCTATTGTTATTTCAAACGGAATCGAACCAGATATCTTTAAACCCTTGGATAAAGAAAAAATAAAAAAAGAATTGGGATTATCTAAAAAGGTTGTTGGGTTTGTAGGTGGATTGAAGAAAGTAAAAAGGGCAGATAAATTGCCCGAAATTTTTTCTTATATATCTTCAATCTACGATACTGAGTTTTTAGTTGTTGGAGATGGTGAGTTAAAAGAAGGTATTGAGAATGAGTGTAAGAAAAGAAATTTGCAGGTTAAATTTGTTGGAAATGTTTCTCATGAAGACGTATCTTATTATATGAATGCAATGGATGTAATGATACTTCCAAGTAGGAATGAAGGATGGCCGTGTGTCGTGTTGGAAGCACAGGGATGCGAGGTAGCTGTTGTTGGTAGCAGTAACGGAGGTATACCTGAGGCAATTGGAGATGGAGGAATAGTTGTAGAAGAAGGAGAAGAGTTTGAAAAAAGGTTTGCTCAATCGGTTGTAAAATTATTGGAAGATCCTATTGATGAAAGTTATTTAAGAAAAAGGGCTTTGGGGTTTTCGTGGAAGAGTATTGTAGAAAAGGAAGTAGAGGTGTATAACGAAGCTTTAAATAGATTTGGAGGAAGTAATGCCTAAAGAGAGAGAATTTATTAAATCTTTTTTTCAGTTTTCAATGGACCAACGGATAGCTACTTGACATATAACCCAGCAGAGTTTAGTAAAATATGGATGTTCAATACTTAATTTCATCCCTCCCTCAAAACCTCTTTAACCAATTCAGATTTATTGAATTAGCTGAAAAACAAAGCTTTCCTTTATAATCAATTCTAAACCTCTTTAATCGTCTCTAGTTACCTCTAATCGGACTTGATAAAATAGTATAATTCTGATAAAATAAGAATACGTATTCAAAAAGCATTTAAAGTAATTCTGTAAATTCTTAGATAAATCGAATTCATAATTTTAAAGGAAATGGGGAAAATTCTTATGAAAACAATGAAAGAAATTGCCAAAATGGCTGGAGTTTCTCAATCAACTGTTTCAAGGGTGATAAATAATAATCCTAACGTCAACCCTGAAATCAAAAGAAAAGTTTTAGAATACATTAGAAAATACAATTATCAACCAAATAGAATGGCTCGAAGCCTTGTCAAAAATAAAAGTTTTCTTATTGGAATAGTACTACCTGAATTAACGAACCCTTATTTCCCAGAAATACTAGAATCCTTAGAAGAAGAAGCAAATTACTATAATTACAACATTGTACTGTCAATCACTTATGGTAGTCTTCAAAGAGAAAAAGAGCAAATAGAAATGCTTTTAAGTAGAAGAGTCGACGGTTTGATTATAAATCCGACTGATTTATCGCATGGTGAACATATAACTAAAATCAAATCAATCATACCTACTGTTATATGTGCCCAAGATTTAGACGGTTTTGATTATGTAACGGTTGATCACTATTTGGCGGGAAAAATCGTTGCTAAATATCTAATAAATAAAGGGCACATAAACATCGGATATATTGGATATTTAAAAGATAAAAAATTAAAAGGATTTTATGAAGAAATCATAGCTAACAATTTGAATTTCAACGAAGACAATTATCTAGTGGCTCCTGAGGAGATATCTGATTTCACAAAAAGCAGTGAAAAAAAGTTATTAACAAAAATTATAGATAAAAATATAACAGCAGTCTACACTATAAACGATATTATAGCAACAAAAGTGATCAATATTTTGATAAAAAATAAAATGAAAGTGCCGGATGATGTAGCGGTAGTAGGTTTTGATAACACCATAATTTGTAATTTAACAAATCCGCCATTAACCAGTGTAGCACAACCCACCCGAGAAATCGGTAGAAAAAGCGTAGATATATTAGTCAAAAAAATTGAAAAAACCAATTTGCACAACGATAATAATTTGGATCAAATTTTTCTACCACCTAGATTGGTGATAAGGAAATCCACATAATCAAAGAACTTACAAAGGAGGAAAAAGGTAAATGGCAGCTATCAAGTTAGGAATTATTGGAGCAGGAAGCGCAGCATTTTCTTTAAGATTGGTTAGCGATCTTTGTAAAACAAAAGGTTTATCAGGAAGTTTAGTATCCTTAATGGATATAGATAAAGACAGATTGAACGCAGTACACATGCTTGCTAAGAAATTTGCAGAAGAATTTGGAGCAGATTTGAGATTTGAAACTACAACAAACGTTGAAGACGCAATAAAAGACTCAAGTTTTGTTGTAAATACTGCCCTTGTTGGAGGGCACAGTTACTTTGAACAGGTAAGAAAAATTTCAGAAAAATACGGATATTATAGAGGAATAGACTCACAAGAATTCAACATGGTTTCAGATTATTACACAATAAGCAATTTCAACCAATTAAAGTTCATGCACGATGTAGCAAAAGCTATTGAAAGGATATCTCCTAAGGCATGGCTTTTGCAGGCAGCAAACCCTGTCTTTGAATTAACAAATTTAATAACAAGAACGGTTCCAATAAACATGGTTGGAATATGCCATGGCCATCATGGAGTAGACCAAATAATAGAAAAATTAGGATTAGATGCAGGAAAAGTTGAATGGCAAGTAGCAGGTGTAAACCATGGAATTTGGCTGACAAAATTCATGTACGAAGGAAAAGATGCCTACCCACTCATTAATGAATTATTAGAAAAAGAGGTTAAAAGCTTCAAACCCACCAATCCATTCGATGATCAACTCTCTCCCGTTGCAAAAGATATGTATGAATTCTATGGAAAAATGCCCATTGGAGACACAGTCAGGAACGGAAGTTGGAAATACCATTACAATCTTGAAACAAAGAAAAAATGGTTTGGCGAGCCATTGGGAGGCGTTGATTCAGAGTTAGGATGGAAATGGTATCAAGACAGACAAGCAGAGATTGCATTAGCAATGCAAAAAGTTGCCAAATATTTTCAAGAGAATAAAAATGCCAAATTACTTTCAAAAGAATCATTCGCCGAGATTATCTCTCAAACCAAAAACGATGTAAAAGAAGAATTCACAAAAGAAATATACAACTTGTTAGATCCTCAAAAGAAAAGCGGTGAACAACATATATTGTTAGCAAATGCCTTATTAAACGATGAAAAAGTAGACCTTGTTCTCAACTTGCCAAATAACGGTACTATACCTGGAATTCCAGACGATGTAGCCGTGGAGATTCCTGTGTATGCAGACAAAGATGGAATACATCGTTACAAAATAGATCCACCACTTCCAGAAAGGATAACAAAGATGTACCTATACCCAAGAATTATGAGAATGGAATGGGCATTAGAAGCATTCCTAACTGGAGATAAAAAAGTACTCGAAGAATTTTTCATCAGAGACCCACGTACAAAATCTTACGACCAGGTAGTAAAAGTTATTGATGAAATTCTTGCTTTACCAGGGAACGAAGAAATGGAAAAGCACTACGGCAAATAATAGTTTATTTTAGGGGGCTAATGCCCCCCTTTATTTAATAAACAAACTTATCTGCAAATATTTTGTATAAATCCTCGTTATAAGTGTCAGTGATAAATTTATCTATTTCTTCTATTTCAAATGTTTTCATTATTGATTTTTTACCAAACTTAGAGCTGTCAACAAGCATATATATTTCATTACTATTTTCTGCCACTATCTTTTTTATACTTGCACTTTGTGGAAGATTTTCAAATGTGCCTTCTTCAAAAGAAAAGGCACTACAAGAAAAAAAGGCTTTTTCTACACGGATTTCTTTCATCATATTCTCAGGAATAACACCAACAGTTACCCCATTTTTGTTATCTAATGTTCCACCTGCAACTACAACGTTGTGAGTAGGATTTTCACAGAGTGCCAATGCAGTGTACAGATTATTAGTCACAATGTTCAAAAATTCTTTTTTTTGAGCTATCTTCTGAGCTAAAATATAGCAAGTACTACTTGCATCTAAAAACAAAGTTGAATCTCGATTTATAAACGTTAAGGCTAACTCAGCAATCTTTTCTTTTTTATCCTGATTAAGTTTCATTCTCTCGAAAAATTGAGCTTCAGATAAATTATTTCTCTTTTTTCTTATACCTCCGTAGAATTTCTCAATTAGCCCTTTTTTATAAAGCTCTGATATATCTCTTCTCAAAGTTACCATAGATACACCCAACTCTCGAGCCAAATCTTCTATATTAACAGATTTTTCTCTTTCTAAAATTTCTAAAATTCTATCCTGCCTCATAACTTTTGTCATTAAAATCACTCTCCATCGATGTTTTATATAAATATGTTTTAAAGAAAAATTAAAAAATTTAAAATCATGCAAAAAATCCGATTACGGTCAATTATAATGAATTATTTCCGAATAACTCGAAAATTCTTTGATTATGTTAGTTTTGTATTTCGCCTAATTACTGATATACTATGTTAAAATTATATCATAATATTATCACACGATGATCATATTTTACAAAAATATAATATTAAATTTAGAAATATGGGCGGGGAGCGGGGCGAACGGAGAAGAGTCATTTATCCTTTAGGGTGGGCAGCGGGGCAAAGGGGCGCTAAAGGGGATTGTGGGGAATTTAAAATGATGGAGATATTTTCTTATTCCAGATATATATTTTAAAGTAAGTTTCAGAATTTCTAAAGAGAAAATCAATAAAAGACAGGAGGCTACAAAATGATAGAAGCCGAATTAAAAAAAGAAGTCGCAGAATTTGCGAAATTAGTATGGGACAGAAAACTTACGGATGGAACGGGCGGAAATATGAGTATAAAATATGGAGGCAAAATATTTATCACTCCAACGTCGACTATAAAACACTTTCTAACAGAGAAAGATATCATCACCATAGATAAAAACGGGAACAAAATCGACGGACTTAAAGAACCTTCTTCAGAAAGAAAAATGCATATAAAAATATACGAAAAAGCAAATGATGTAAACGCGGTTATTCATGCTCACCCAATGTATGCTACCTCTTTTGCAGTAACCTTTGAGAAATTACCTATAAACGCTCTTCCAGAATCTTCTTTAGTATTGGATCCAATAACCTATATACCATATCAAATGCCAGGTACTCAGGAATTTGCGGATGCTTTTAACGAAGGTTTAGAAAAGGGATCTCGGGTATTCGTTCTCCAAAACCACGGTGTTACGGTTGCAGGAAAAGACATGAATGAAGCATATGTAAAGTTGGAAACCTTAGAATTTCTCGCTCAAGTTTCATTCGTTTCTAAACTCTATTCTAAAGTGAATGAAATACCAGAAGAAAAAATAACTGCCTTCAAAGAATTTTTCAGAAGAAACAAGGAGGGCCAATGATGGAGTTAACTGAGATAAAAGAAAAAATAAAAAATTTCAAAATAGAAGTTCCTTCATGGGGATTTGGAAAATCCGGAACAAGATTCCATGCTTTTCATATTCCTGGTGAAGCCAGAAATGTTTATGAAAAGATTGATGACGCTGCATTTGTAAACAAAATAACCGATTCCGTATCTGCTGTTGCAATACATATACCGTGGGACAAAGTTGAAGATTACAAGGCTTTAAAGGAGTATGCAGAAGAAAAAGGATTAAAAATAGGTGCAGTCAATCCAAATTATTTTGAAGACGAAGACTACCTATTTGGTTCACTGAGTAATTCTAACTTAAAAATAAGACAAAAAGCTATTGATCAAACTTTTGAATGTATAGAAATTATGAAACAAACAGATTCAAAAATTTTATCCATGTGGATCCCAGATGGTTCTAATTATCCTGGACAGATAGATTTCAATAAATCTTTTGAATTGCTGGAAGATTCATTAAAACAAATCACGAGACATTTAGAAAAAGATATGACTATGCTTTTAGAGTATAAATTCTTTGAACCTGCTTTTTATTCGACATTACTATTTGATTGGGGAACTTCATATATGTTGTCAAAAGAATTAGGAGAAAATGTGAAGGTACTTGTTGATTTAGGTCATCATTCACAAGGAACAAATATTGAATTTATAGTTTCTTTGTTATCTCAAAAAAAGAAGTTAGGTGGGTTTCACTTCAATTCAAGAAAATACGCCGATGATGATTTAACTGTTGGCTCTCTCAATCCGTATGAATTATTTCTGATCTTCGTTGAGCTCAACAAATTTTTTGACCTTTCTGCAGAAAGTCAAAACCAAAAGATTAGCTTGGTATTAGACCAAAGTCACAATGTAAAACCAAAAATCCCTGCGGTAGTACAGCCCTTAAATAATCTACAAATCACCTATGCAAAGTCTTTACTTGTAGATTATGAAAAATTGAAGCAAGCCCAAGAAAACCATGACGTTATAGAAGCAGAAGAGATTTTAAAAGAAGCATACGAAACAGATGTAAGGGAAATCTTAAGGGAGGTGAGAAAAGAAAAAGGATTACCTGAAGATACAGTAAAGTACGTAAAGGAGAGTGAGGAGTACTGGAAGATGGTGAAGGAAAGAGAAGAGTTTTAAAATTTAGAAAAGTTATGTTAAATCTCAAGGAGAGGTGAATTATGAAAAAAAATTATTATTGTAGTCTTGAGTTTAGTTGTTTTTTTAAGTGTTTTTTCCCAAATGGGAGTAGTACCTCGTGAGGAAACTTTAACAATTAGTCAAATATCAAGATACGCTTATATTAATAATTACAACATTTGGAATAGCAGTATTCCAAACCATATTAGACATACATTACTATTTGATACATTATGGTACGTGGACCAACATACTGGAGAATGGATAAATGCCTTAGCAGAGAATGAACCTATATATAATGATGACTATACAGAAATGACAGTTAAATTACGAAAAGGAATTTTTTGGAGCGATGGTGTTGAATTTACAGCGGATGATGTTGTATTTACAGTAAATTATTTGATGGAAAACCCGGGCTTAAGGTGGAGCTCAGAATTTAGGCAATATGTAAATGACGTAAGAAAATTAGATGATTACACTGTTCTTTTTATATTTAAAGAGCCTAACCCTCGATTTCAGTACTATTTTACAGCACGTTATGACGCAGCATATATTATGCCAGAACACTATTGGAAGAATGTACAAGATCCTCTTACAGATGATTTTTATCCTCCAATCTCTTTAGGCCAATATACTTTAAAAGATACCGATCCTACTGGCTATTGGACGTTATATGAAAGAAGGGAAGATTGGGAAAGATCGTCCCCGGGAATTGTTACTGGGGAACCAGGTCCAAAATATATAATGAGCGTATTTTACAATACTTCTACGGCTAAAGCAATGGCAATGGAAAGAAACGAATTGGATCTATTTATGGATATAGATACTGAAACTTTTAAAGAAATGAATCTAAGAAATCCGAATATTAGACCCTGGTATCAAGATTTCCCATGGGCTTATCCTGACGAAATTGACCAAAGAGACTTAGGCTTTAATTTAGAGAAATATCCTTACAACTTAAAAAATGTTAGGTGGGCACTCACTCTTTCTCTAGATATTGTATATTTAGTTACAAATTATATGGGCGGTGTTGTAAGGGTTAATCCAATTCCTCAACCAGCAACCTCTTATCATATGGAGCATTTTCATATACCAATGCTAAGTTGGCTCGAAGAATTAGAAATTGAAGTTAATGGAAATGAAACCTTTAAACCATTTGATAAAAATATACCTTTTGAAATAGCTGCATGGGCAAAAGAAGCAGGTTATGAAGTTCCACAAGATCGTGATAAAATTATCCAACAGTGGGGAATAGGTTGGTGGAAATATGCCCCAGATGTAGCAGAAAAGTTGCTTATTAGTGAAGGTTTTTCCAAAAACAAACAAGGTAAATGGCTCCTTCCAAACGGAGATTCATGGAAAATATCAATAATTGCTGCGCCAGATGAAGTTGACGCCTACACACAAGCTTTATGGGCAGCTAATAATTGGCGAAAATTTGGTATAGAGGTCCAAGTAGAATCAGTAGAAAGGGACCCTTTTTATCTTCGTACTGGTTTAGGAGATTTTGAAATCACTACAATATGGACCTTAGGAGGAGGTGCCAGTGGATTTATAGATAAATGGCCCTTCATTCAGGGATATCATTCAAGTTATTACACCCCTCTAGGTGAATCAGCAATAACAGATAACTCAATAAGAGTAAAATCAAAAGAACTTGATACAATAATTGATGAATTAGGCGCAACTCCACCAGAGGAGGAGGAGAAGGTGTTGAAATTGTCCCAGAAATATTTAAAAACATGGGTTGAAAATCAGTACACTATAACTACTACGAGCTTTAAAAAGTTTATCACATTTAATGGAACATATTGGACTAATTTCCCTACAGCAGAAAATCCTTATGGACAACCTCTTTACTGGTTTATAGGAGGAAAATTTACTCTTCCATATATACAACCCATAAATAAGTAAATAAGTAGAACAAGGGGACTCCTTTGGAATCAATTGCCTTTGAAGGAGCCCCTTTTAATGAGGGTTTTTATATCCCTACATATTATAGAAGGAGTGATATAAAATAGTATGAAAAAAGGGTTTTTGAACTATTTTCTTCCGAGAATAATTCAATATTTTATTGTTATTTTTATAGGGGTGACCGTTGCCTTTATCATACCGAAACTTTCACCAGTGGATCCAGTAGAAAGTGTTTTAAACAAAATGAGCGGATATTCGGTCATGAATCCAGAAGCTGTTACCGAGATGAGAGAAACGTTGCAATCTATGTTTGGAACGGAAAAGAAGATTTTTATTCAATATGTAGAATTTTGGGGAAGAATATTAAAAGGTGATTTTGGGCCCTCTTTAACAATGTTCCCTGTACCAGTAATGGATGTTATAATGACTTCACTTCCTTGGTCAATGTTTTTGCTTTTAACCGCAGTTTTCATTGCTTGGCTGTTAGGAATTATTCTTGGCACTATTATAGGTTTAAATTCCCAAAAAATATGGACTAAGTTCCTAGAAGGTTTCGTAACTTTTTTATATCCCATACCTCATTACATTGTAGCTTTGTTATTGCTTTTTTTATTTTCTTACTTGTTTCCAATTTTTCCTTTAACAGGGACTTATGGAATAGGTTCAACACCTCAGTTCAGTTTATCTTTTTTAGGGGAAGTTGTTAAACATTCTTTTCTTCCTGCTCTTTCTATTGTTTTAGTTTCGCTTGGATGGAGGGCACTAAGTCAAAAGAGTTTAGTTTCAAACCTTCTTTCCTCAGATTTTATGAGATATGCAAAAATCGGTGGGGTCCCAAAACAAACTAGATTTTTTTTATTTGATTTCTAATAGTGCTCTTCCTCAAGTAACCGATCTTGCTTTATCTTTAGGTACGATCTTCAGTGGGTCTTTAATCGTAGAAATAGTATTCTCTTACCCTGGGATTGGTCAAGTTCTTCAAAGTGCCATTTTGCAAGGAGATTACAATACACTAATGGGTATAGTAACTCTATCTATTATTGCTATCGCAACTGCTGCACTAATTTTAGATTTAAATTATCCACTTTTAGATCCAAGAATAAGGAGGGGTTGAGTAAATTATGAAATTAAAATCTTTTATAAATTTCATAAAATTGGATAAAAATTTATTATTCGCATTTATCTTATTATCTATTATTTTTGTGATGATATTAATAGGTGCATTTTCATCTTACGATCCTTCACAGTATTTTCTTTTACCAAAAGACAAACCTCCAACATTAACTCATTTAATGGGTACAACATCCTTAGGGCAAGACACTTTTTTAACTTTAACAAAAGCTCTTCCAACATCACTTTTAATAGGCCTAATTTCAGCTTTTTTTTCAAGAATATTAGCCATATTTCTTGGTACTTTCGGTGGTTACAGAGGTGGAAAAACAGATGGAATTATTTCTGTAGTAGCAGAAAGCTTTATTGTTATTCCAAGGTTGCCTTTATTAATATTAATTTCTTTTACTTTTAGACAACAATTAAATCCGTTAAGTATGGGATTTATTTTAGCTATACTTGATTGGGGATGGCCTTCCAAAAGGTATAGAGCTCAAATGTTGTCTTTAAGAGAAAGAGAATTTACTCAAAATGCTAAATTCTCTGGGATGGGTGATATAGAAATCATTATAAAAGAATATATGCCTTTTTTGATTCCATACATAATTGTTGACATAATAAGTGGAATAATATGGGCTATAGGAATGGAAACTACCTTATCCGTTTTGGGTCTCTTTGATTTAGAAATCCCTACTATAGGAACAATGATCTATTGGGCTAACTATTATAACGCAATGTACAGAGGACTATGGTGGTGGTGGTGGTGGGTATTTCCTGTTATATTTTTAATTATAGCAATTTTTGGATTGTATCTTTTATCTGTTAGCTTACAAAATTATTTGGATCCTACTACTCGCATACAAAGAATCAAAGTTTCTAAAAAACAGGCGGTGAAAGTATGAATCCAATTATAAGTGTTAAAAATTTAAAATCCTTTTATATATCTAACATTCTTGACGTCACAGTAGTAGTAAAAGCAGTTAACAATGTCACTTTTGATATATTTGATGATGAAATTGTAGGAATTGCAGGAGAATCAGGTTGTGGAAAAACCACTTTATTAAATACCTTAATGGGAATAATAGACCCCCCTCTAAAAGTATTCGGAGGAGAAATTAAATACAATCTAAACAATAAATACTATGATATCGTGAAATTAGAAGAAGATGAAAAGACTAAATTAAGGTGGAATGTTGTTTCTTACATTCCACAAGGGTCTATGAGTATATTAAACCCCATCAGAAAAATAAAGAAAATTTTCTTTGATTTCGCTAAATCTCATGAAGATTTAGATGAAAATAAATTCGAAAGAATTGTGGATGAAAGATTAGAGAGTTTAAAGTTACCTTTAAGAGTCAAAAACTCTTACTCCCATCAACTATCCGGTGGAATGAGACAGAGAGTTGCTATTGCCCTTGCTACAATTTTTAAACCAAAAATAGTTATTGCAGACGAACCCACTACAGCTTTAGACGTAGTTATGCAGCGGGATATTATCGATCTTTTGAGTGAGATACATGAAGAAGAAAAAAATACTATGATATTGGTTAGCCATGATTTATCGATACATGCGAATATCTGTGCCAGAATAATGATAATGTATGCGGGGCAAATAGTAGAAATAGGTAAAACTGAAACGATTTTTGAAAATCCTCTTCATCCTTATACAAAGTTTTTAATAAATTCTTTACCTATAATAGGAGACAAAAAAGTTAGAGAAGCTGCTCCTGGGAAACCTCCCTCATTATTAAATCTTTCAGAAGGTTGCCCGTTTCATGAAAGATGTCCAATTGCTTTACCTATATGTTCAAGGAAGAATCCAAGATTGAAATGGAAAACCGAAGACCATGCCGTTGCATGTTTTTTACATGGAGGTGAAGACACTTATCATGAGCAAATTAATGCTAAAACATATATCTAAAATTTTCAAAGTGGGTAGCTATCTTAGCAGAACTTATGTAGAAGCTGTCAAAGACATTAATTTAGATTTTGATTTGGATAAGCCATTTATTTTTACTTTAGCCGGAGAGAGCGGTAGTGGTAAATCTACATTAGCAAAACTTATTCTAGGAGTTGAAGATGTTACAAAAGGAAAAATAATATTCAATGGTAAAAATATAGTGACTATGCAAAAACACGAGAGAAAAAATTATTTAAGAAATGTTCAACCAATATTCCAAAATCCTTTTGAAACTTTTAACCCATTAAGAACCGTTATTTCATATTTGAACACTACCGCTATCAAATATTGTGATGATGTGGAAGAAAACAATACAAGAAAAATCAAGAAATTAGTTCAAAGTAGTTTAGAAAAAGTAGGATTATCATATGAAGAAGTCGAGGGAAAATATCCAAACGAATTTTCTGGAGGACAACTACAAAGGATATCTGTTGCTAGAGCATTGATTCCTTCACCAAAGTTATTAATAGCTGACGAACCCGTTTCAATGGTTGATGCATCTTTAAAAATGAGTATAGTCAATCTGTTTAAAGATTTAAAAGATGAATTCGGTATAAATATAGTTTATATTACACACGATTTAGCTACCGCTTATTACATTAGTGATTATATAGCTATAATGTTGAGAGGTCAAATCATAGAAAGAGGAGGTGTTGAAAATGTTTTAACTAATCCACTTCACCCATACACAAAACTATTAAAAGATTCAATATTGGAACCTATACCAAAAAAATATAAAAGAAAAAAAGTAAAAAAAGCTTCTTTTGAAGTAGAAGAATATAATTTACAAGGATGTAAATTTGCTCAACGATGTCCTTTTGTTATGGATGTATGCAAAGAAAAAAACCCCAAAGAAATCAGGTTAGAAGATAGATGGGTAAAATGTTTCTTATATGAAAATGAAAAAGACAAAACAAAAACTAATTTAAATAGTTTAACTTAGAGGAGGTTAAAAAATGAATTTTTATATTGCTAGTACAAAAGTAAATTATTCAGCAAATCCGTTAGCTTTAAAAGATACAAGGCCCAGGCTGTCGTGGGTAGTTGAAACCAGTGAAAAAAGGAAAAAACAAAGTGCCTATCGAGTTTTAATATCATCATCTCAACAACTCATTGAACAAGGTGAAGGAAATATATGGGATACTCACAAAATTGAAAGTGAAGATAATTACTGCTACTATAGCGGTGAAGAATTGGAAAGTTTCAAAAGATATTACTGGAAAGTTAAAATATGGGATGAAAAAGGAGAGGAAAGCACTTGGAGTAAAGTATCTTTTTTTGAAACTGGACCTTTGAGTAAAAGCGATTGGAAAGCAAAATGGATCACAAAAAGAGATTTAAAAACCTTCTATTCTGCAGGTGATTTTAGCATAGAAAAATTCAAGCACTACCATGCTGCATATTTTAGAAAAACATTTGAAATTAAAAATGAGATACAGAGTGCTAGAGCATATATCAGTGGGTTAGGGTTCTACGAACTTTATTTAAATGGAGAAAAAGTAGGGAATAATGTTCTTGATCCTGGACAATCAGAATATTCCAAAGAAGCTTTGTTTAATGTCTACAATATTATCTCTTTTCTTACGGGGCAGAATTGTGTAGGGGTGATTTTAGGTAACGGAAGGCATTTGGAACAATTTGGATATTCGAAACCAAAACTTATAATTCAAATATTGGTCGAATATGTAAATGGAGAAAAAGAATATATATTAAGTGATGAAAGTTGGGCTTCATCTCATGGACCTTTACAGGAAAATGGAATATATTACGGTGAAAAATACAATCGAACATTAGAAATGCCAGGTTGGAACACTTACCATTTTGATGCTTCAAATTGGGAAGAAGTAGAAATTACAAAAGGCCCAAATTTGAGGTATCAAAATATGCCACCAATTAGGGTCACAAAAATTCTCAAGCCCAAAAAAATTTACTCTCTAAAACCAGGAGTATTTGTATATGATTTTGGTCAGAACTTTACAGGTTGGGTAAAAATTAGTGTATCTGGTCCTAAAGGTGCGCAATTAAAACTAAGACATAGCGAACTAGTCAATGAAGATGGCTCTTTAAAAACTAATACAATTCGTAAAGCTGAAGCTACAGATACGTATATCCTAAAAGGTGAAGGTAAAGAAAGCTACGAACCACGATTCACTTACCATGGTTTTAGATATGTGGAAGTAAGCGGATCCCCATTTGTTCCTACAATAGAAAATATAGAAGGTCGTTTTGTTCATTCAGATGTAGAAAAGGTTGGTGATTTTTACTGTTCAAATGAACTTATAAATAAAATCCATAAAAATATATTGTGGGGACAATTGAGTAACCTACATAGTATTCCCACAGATTGCCCTCAGCGAGACGAAAGATTTGGATGGATGGGAGATGCACAATTATCTGCGGAAGAAGCAATATACAATTTTGATATGAGCCTTTTTTATGAAAATTATCTTCAAGAGATAAAATTATCACAAAAAGAGGATGGCTCAATTTCTGATGTTGTACCTGCCTATATAAAACTTTATCCTGCAGATCCCGCATGGGGAACAGCTTACATAACGATAGCTTGGTACTTGTATAAATACTATAAAAATGAAAAAGTTTTGTCAGATCACTACGAATCTATGAAAAAGTACGTAGAGTTTTTACATAAGAGTAGTGAAAACAATTTGCTAAAAAAATTGGGCAAATTTGGTGATTGGTGCCCTCCAGGAACTATATCTCCTAAAAAGACCCCTGTAGAGTTTACTTCAACATGGTACTACTACAATGACGTTTACCTCTTTTCGAAAATTGCTGAGGTTTTAGGAAAAGAAAAAGATGCTCAACATTACTTTGAATTATCTGAAAACATTAAAAAATCTTTTAATGACTACTTTCTTAAAGATTATGGTTACGAAAGTAGAATGTTTGGACCGGTAGATCGATTAATTTCTCAAACATCTCAAATTCTTCCTTTATACTATAACATGGTTCCGAATGATAAAAAAGAATTTATTTTAGAGAAATTGATAAACAATATTGTGGAGCATCAGGATTCTCATCTAGATACAGGAATAGTGGGAACAAGGTATTTATTCGATGTGCTAAGTGAAAATGGATACTCAGACCTCGCCTTTAGAATAGCAACCCAAGAAAGCTATCCAAGCTGGGGATACATGATTAAAGAAGGCGCAACAACCGTTTGGGAGAGGTGGGAAAAGTTAGAAGCTGGAGGAATGAACTCACAAAATCATATTATGTTAGGTTCTGTAGATACCTTTTTTTACAAATATTTGGCTGGAATATCTTTAGACAAAGATGGCTGGAAAAAAGCTAGAATCAAACCACATTTAGTTGGAGAAGAAAGATTTGCCTCAGCTAAAATTAAAACAATAATAGGCGAATTTCAGGTTTCATGGGAAAAGGGAGAAAATTTATTTAAACTCTCAGTAGTAATACCTTTTGGAACGGAAGCTGATGTATTTATCCCCAAATTATGGAATGAATTTAACTTGAAAGAAGAAAGAGAATTATTGTTCGACAACGAACAAATTAAAGATTTTAAAGAAAGAAATAGTATTAAACTAAAAGAGTATAATGAAGAAAATATAATCTTAAATTTAGGTAGTGGTCAATATTACTTTGAATTAGAAAAGAAATAAAGGAGAATCCATAATGTTGTATCCTAAGAAAATGGAAAAATTAACAGAGGAGCTTTTTAAAGATCCACCTAGTGAATATAGAGGCGCACCTTTTTGGGCATGGAATTCAAAGCTGAATCCTAATGAATTGAGTGAACAAATAGGTGCTTTTAAATTAATGGGGATGGGTGGTTTTCATATTCATTCAAGAACTGGTTTAGCAGTAAATTACCTAAGTAACGAATTTATGAATCTAGTAAACTTTTGCAACGAGAAAGCAAAAAAAGAGAAGATGCTTTGTTGGCTATACGACGAGGACCGCTGGCCGTCAGGATTTGCGGGTGGATACGTTACAAAAGATGACGGGTATAGGCAACGCTTTCTCGTTTTTACCCCTTTTGAATATGATGATTTAGAGAAAACTGTCACTCATCCAACCGCTCTAGGAGACAAAATAGAAGGTAAAAAAAGAAAACTTCTTGGAAAGTATGAAATATCTTTAAAAAACGGCTATTTAGTTCATTATAAGAGATTAAAAGACAACGGTAAAGTGAGAAATGGTTCAGATGTATGGTGGGCTTATCTTGAAATAGCTACAGATGATCCTTGGTTTAACAATCAATCATATGTTAATACACTAGATAAACATGCAATTCTAAGGTTTTTAGATATAACTCACGAAAAATATTACAAAGAATTAGGAAAAGATTTTGGTAAATCTATTCCTGCTATTTTTACTGACGAACCTCAATTTGCCAAAAAAAGTTGCTTACCATTTTCAGATGAAAAGAAGGAGGTAATTCTTCCATTCACAGATGATTTAGAAGAAAGTTATTATAATACCTACAACGAAAGTTTAATAGACCATCTTCCCGAACTGATATGGGAATTACCGAATGATCAAGTTTCAGTTGTTAGATATAGGTACCATGATCACTTAACAGAACGTTTTGTATCAGCATTTGCTGATACGATAGGAAATTGGTGTGAAAAGCACGAGATTATGTTAACAGGTCATTTAATGGAAGAACCTACTCTAGAATCTCAAACAGCTGCTGTTGGCGAAGCTATGAGATCGTACAGATCTTTTCAACTTCCTGGGATAGACATGTTATGCGATTGGAGAGAATTTTCTACAGCAAAGCAAGCTCAAAGTGCTGCACATCAATATGGTAGAGAAGGTGTCTTAAGTGAGATATATGGTGTTACCAACTGGGATTTTGATTTCAGAGGTTACAAACTGGCAGGAGATTGGCAAGCTGCTTTGGGAGTTACCGTGAGGGTTCATCATCTCACATGGTATTCTATGGAAGGAGAAGCTAAAAGGGATTATCCCCCCAGCATTGGATACCAAATTCCTTGGTACAAAGAATATTCTCTAATTGAAAATCATTTTTCTCGTTTAAATACCGTTTTAACAAGAGGCAAGCCTGTAGTAAGGGTAGGGGTAATACATCCAATCGAGTCTTATTGGTTACACTGGGGACCAAAAGATAAGACCGCTACTAAAAGAGAAGAATTGGAGACAAATTTTAAAAATATCATAGAATGGTTGCTTTTCGGTCTCATAGATTTTGATTTTATATCTGAATCGTTATTACCTTCTTTGTCAGAAGTTCAAGAAAAAGATACCTTCCAAGTTGGTAAGATGAATTACGAAGTTATAATAGTTCCTGGTTGTGAAACCCTTAGAAAAACGACCTTGGAAAGGCTTTATATGTTTCAGAAATCTGGTGGAAAAATAATATTCCTTTCAGAACCTCCAAAATTTGTGGATGCATTTGAAACTGATAGAGTTAAAGAATTGGCTAAAAAATCATTAATTATACCATTTTCCAAAAGTGCATTGTTACAAGAACTCAAACAGTACAAGGATATAGAAATATTCAAAGAAGATGGTATGCCTTCTGATAACCTATTTTTACAACTGAGGTGTGAAGAAGACAAAAGATGCCTGTTCATCTCGCATGTATATAAAATGAAAAATTCTGATATTGCACAAAAAGAAAAAATATCTATCATAATTAAAGGAATATGGGATCCTGTTATCTATGATACCGTAAATGCAGAAACAAAACAGTGTGAGGCTGAAATAAAAAATGGAACAACCATGATAAAGCACGATTTTTATCCACATGATAGCTTATTGTTAGAATTAAAACCCTTCCAACCACGTAAAAAAGAACAAAAGAAAAACACATTGTCACCTATGAAAGAAATTCAAATAGAAGAACCGGTTTTTTACTCATTATCAGAACCGAATGTTGTTGTGCTTGATATGGCGGAATATTCATTTGACAACGGTGAATGGCAATCAAAAGAAGAGATATTAAGAATAGACAACAAGGTTAGAGAACTTTTAGGATATCCATTTAGAAAAAAGAAAGTCGCTCAACCATGGACTAACAAAGAAGAAGAACCATATGAACACTTGCTGAAATTAAAGTACACAATAGAATCCAAAATAGAAGTAAACGATCCATTATTGGCTTTAGAAAACCCGGAAAACACAAAAATTATTGTTAACGGTAAAAAAGTAGAATCTAAACTTTCGGGTTGGTTTGTAGATAAATGTATAAAAAAGGTTCAGATACCAAATTTACCAAAGGGATTTTCAGAAATTATACTTGAAATACCTTTCATTTCTAAAACAAATATTGAATGGAATTATTTATTAGGAGACTTTGGTGTAGAAGTTAGGGGAAAACATGTAAAAATTGTTGAACCTAAAAAAGAACTATCATTTGGAGATTGGGCTAATCAAGGGCTTCCCTTTTATGCTGGTAATATAACTTATCATTGTACAATTGAATGTGAAGAAGAAGGATTTGCAGAACTAGAAGTCCCACATTTTAGAACTGCTTTGCTCTCAGTATCAGTAGATGGCTATGAAAAAGGAAAGATTGCTTTCGCTCCTTATACATTAGCATTAGGTAAACTCTCAAAAGGAAAGCATACAATAGACATTACCGCTTATGGAAATAGAATAAATGCTTTTGGAACCATACATAACTGCGATGAAACCTATTCTTGGTTTGATCCAGATGCTTGGAGAACAACGGGGAATCAATGGTCATATGAATACAGACTTAAACCTATGGGAATTCTAATCTCTCCCAAATTAATAATTAAAACAAGTAAAGACTAAATCATCATTTCATTGACATCTTAGAAACAAAATGATTTTAAAAAAGTGTCACAAGGCAAAATTTTATAGAGGAGGTATTACAAATGAGAAGATACAAACTGTTTTTAAACGGTGAATTTGTTGAGTCATCTTCTGGTAAAATGATAAAGGTAATAAATCCAGCCAACGAAGAAGTAATCTCCGAGGTTCCTGAAGCAACGATTGAAGAAACTAAAAAAGCTATAGATGCAGCATATGAAGCTCAAAAGAAATGGGAAAAATTGCCAGCTATAGAAAGGGCAAAATATTTAAAAAAGATCGCAGATGGCATAAGAAAAAACGCTAAGATGTTAACAGAAATATTAATGGAAGAACAAGGTAAAATTAGAAGTTTAGCAGAAACTGAGATAAATTTCACTACGGATTACATCGACTACATGGCTGAATGGGCTAGAAGAATTGAAGGAGAGATCATCCCAAGCGACAAACCAAATGAAAATATTTTCCTATATAAAGCGCCAATTGGTGTAGTTGCGGGGATACTTCCATGGAATTTTCCTTTTTTCTTAATTGCCAGAAAAATGGCCCCAGCGTTGATTACAGGAAATACTATAGTTGTAAAACCAAGTTCCGATACTCCAAACAACGCCTTTGAGTTCGCAAAGATAGTTGCAGAAAGCGACTTACCAAAAGGTGTTTTCAATTTGATAACAGGTAGAGGTTCAGTTGTTGGTGAAGAGTTAGCTTCCAATCCAAAAGTCGGAATGGTAAGTTTTACTGGAAGTGTTGAAGCAGGTTCAAAAATAATGGCATTAGCTTCAAAAAACATCACAAAAGTATCTTTAGAGTTGGGAGGAAAAGCTCCTGCAATAGTTATGGATGATGCCAACATAGATGATGCGGTAAAATATATAAAACAATCAAGGGTAATAAATACAGGACAAGTTTGCAACTGTGCCGAAAGGGTATACGTGCATGAAAAGGTAGCAGATGAATTTATTGAAAAAATGACTATAGCAATGGAAGACACAAAATACGGTGTTCCTTTAAAAGAAACCAATATAGAGATGGGACCTTTGATCAACAAGAACGCTCTTGAATCTGTTAAAGGATTCGTTAAAAGAGCTATAGATCAAGGGGCAAAACTGTTAACAGGAGGAGAAGACAGTAAATTTGAAAAAGGATACTATTACAAAGCTACAGTTTTAGCCAATTGTACTCAAGATATGGAAATAATTCAAAAAGAAGTTTTTGGTCCAGTACTTCCCATCGTTACTTTCAAGGATCTTGATCAAGCCATTGAATATGCAAATGACTGTGAGTATGGTTTAACATCGTCTATTTACACTCAGAACCTAGACGTTATGATGAGAGCGGCAAATGAAATAAAGTTTGGTGAGACTTATGTAAATAGAGAAAATTTTGAAGCTATGCAAGGCTTTCACGCTGGCTGGAGAAAATCTGGTATCGGTGGAGACGATGGAAAACATGGTTTAGAGGAATTTCTAAACACACATGTATTGTATATTCAATACAATACTAACAAGAAATGATTTTTATAATTTTGAAGGTGTGAAAAAATGAGAGTTAAAATTCCATATGGTAAAGAAGTAAAAAAATTAGATTTAGATGAAAACTTAAATGTTTCTTTATTAAAAAAGCCGGAAGCTAAGGGCGTGTGGAGTGCTTTTGACATTGAGATGATGAAAGCGTTGAGTTCTCCTTTTGGCACCCCCTCTCTTTCAACCTTGGCTAAAAGGAAAAAAGACTGTTGCATAGTTA
Organism: Petrotoga sp. SL27; assembly: GCF_002924605.1. Lineage (NCBI taxonomy): Bacteria > Thermotogati > Thermotogota > Thermotogae > Petrotogales > Petrotogaceae > Petrotoga > Petrotoga sp. SL27. The sequence continues at coordinate 136,455 of NZ_JAIP01000001.1, forward strand.
TTTCGGATACCACAAGACCCGTACCAAATTCTCTTATTTTGCCCTATATAATCTTTGATTTGAGGTTTGCTGGCATTAAAAAGGAGAATATAACAATTTTGATCGCAAATGGTTCACATGAACCACTCCCAGAAAGTATGTTTGAAGAATTAGTTGGTAAAGAAGTTTTGGATGAAAATATAAAAATAATTAATCACGATGCATACGATTATACTCAATTGAAAAAGATTGGGGAAACTTCTTCTGGTTGCCCCGCTATTGTGAATAAAAAATATTTAGAAGCGGACTTAAAGATCTGTACAGGTTTAATAGAACCCCATTTTATGGCAGGATATTCAGGGGGAAGAAAGTCAATCTGCCCAGGAATCGTTGGCATTGAAACCTTGAAAGTATTTCATGGTGTTCAGGCAATGGGAGATCCACATTCAAAAAGCTGTCAGTTAGAAAATAATCCTGTCGATAAGATCGCCAGAGAAGTGGCTTTGATGGCTGGATGTGATTTCATAGTAAACGTTTCTTTAAACGGGAAAAAAGAAGTGAATGGGATTTATGCAGGTGATATCTTTCAAGCTCACGAAGTAGGTTGTAATATGGTAGCATATGATTCAATAGTGAAAATTAAAGAACCTGTGGATATAGTGATAACCTCAAATGGGGGATATCCTTTAGACCAGAACTTTTATCAAACCATTAAAGGTTTAGTTGAAGCTTCAGAGATTTTAAAACCTGATGGAGTAATAATAATGGCTTCAAAATGCGAAAAAGGCATCGGAAAGAAAGAATTTAAAGAATTCCTTTTAGAAGTAAAAGAGAAGGGAATAAAAGAATTTTTAAAAAACCATGATTCGTCAGAAACTTTCAAAAGCGATCAATGGGAAGTGCAAAAGTTAACTCAAGTATTAGAGAAAACGAAAAACATTTTCATGTTGTCATCGTTAGATGAAGAAGAGTACACGTATACTTTTTCAAATAAAATCAGCAGTTTAGAAGGAGGATTAAAAAACGCTTTAAAATTAAAGGGACACCGTGCCAAGATATCTTTAATTCCTCAAGGGCCTTACGTTGTTGGAAAGATAAAAAATTGAAAAGGAGCTATGTTTCATGGAAATATGCATATTAGTCAAACAAGTACCTTCCACTGACAAGGTACAGATAGACGAGGAAACGGGAACAATGATAAGAAGTGAATTAGAATCCGAACTCAACCCATTGGACATGTACGCAGTCGAAGAAGCAGTGAGAATAAAAGAAAATACACCACAAACTAAGATAACGGTAGTAACGATGGGGCCTTCTTCAGCAGAATATGCAATAAAAGAAGCTATATCCATGGGATGTGATGAAGGAGTATTGCTAACCGATAGAAGGTTTGCCGGTGCTGACACATTAGCAACCGCTTATACGTTGAGTCAATATTTAAAAGACAAACATTACGACATAATATTCGCCGGTGAAAGGGCAACAGACGGGGAAACAGGTCAAGTAGGACCATCTGTTGGCACACAATTAGATATTCCTATACTAACCTATGTCAACAAAATAATTAACATAACTAACGACACGATAACCGTTCAAAGGGCTATAGAAGGCGGGAACGAAATTATTCAAACCGAGTTACCAGCTTTAATAACAGTTGTAAAGGAAATAAACGAACCCAGATTACCGAATTTAGAAAACAAACTAAAAGCTAAGAGAAGTATTATAAGAATAATGAGTAATCAAGAGTTAAAAATAGAGGAAGAAAAGATAGGACTTAAAGGATCTCCAACAAGGGTTGTAAAGGTATTCTATCCAAAGATATCAAGAAATGGTGAAAAAGTAGTAGTAAAAACTCCACGAGAAGCCGTAGAAAAAATAACAAACTTTCTAAAAGAAAAAGGCGTGATATCATGAACCAAGAATACAAAGGCGTATGGACGATAGCGGAGATAAATGATGGAAAAATAGAAACGGTATCGTACGAATTGCTATCATGGGGAAAGGACTTAGCCACAAAATTGAACGTTGAACTATCAAGTGTAGTAATATCAAACAAAGTGGAGAATTTGGATAGTCTTATTCAATATGGGGCTGACAACGTATACTATGTTGAAGATGAAAAACTAGAACATTTCTATCCAGATGTACACACAAACATACTGAATAAAATGGTAGAAGATTTTAAACCTGAAATAATACTAGCATCTGCAACTACAAGGGGAAGAACTCTCATGCCTGCTCTTGCTGCAAAATTAAATACGGGTTTAACAGCAGATTGTACAGATTTTGAAATAGAAGAAAAAACGAGATCATTGATACAAATAAGGCCTGCTATAGGTGGAAACGTGATGGCAAAGATAAAAACTATAACAAAACCACAGATGGCTACGGTAAGACCTAAATCGAAACTACCTTTAGCTAAAGACCAAAACAAAAAAGGAAAAATAACAAAAATAGAATATGGAGAAGAACTCTTTCGATCAAAATATAGGTGGATAGAATTTAAAAAAGACGAAACTAGCGTACAACCACTTCAACAAGCCGATGTAATCGTAGCTGGGGGTAAAGGTTTAAAAAAGCCTGAGAATTTCAAATACTTACAAAATCTATCAAAAAAATTAAAGGGCGCAGTTGGGGCGACTAGGGCGGTAGTAGATATGGGGTGGATAGACTACTCTCACCAAGTGGGACTTTCCGGAAAAACCGTTAGCCCAAAACTGTACATAGCGATAGGAATATCTGGTGCGGTACAGCACTTAGCTGGAATGTCGTCATCTAAATATATTATAGCGATAAACAAAGATCCAGAGGCACAGATTTTCAAGGTATCTGATCTTGGAATTGTATGTGATGCTTTGGATATACTACCGTTGTTAGAAAAAGAAATAAAATCAGGTGATCAAAATGAGTGAATACAGAAAGGTAACTACCAATACCGTTGAAAAATTGAGAAAAATATTAAAAAACGATGCACTATTGATATACGATGATACCGAAAGTCTAAAAAGCTACTCCAACGATGAATCAGGTGGAGAGTATTACGCACACATGCCAGATGTTGTAGTAAAACCAGAAACCAAAGAGCAAATATCCCAAATAATAAAACTGGCAAACGACGAAATGATCCCTATAACACCGCGAGGAGCTGGCAGTGGGTTGGCTGGGGCTGATATACCAATATTTGGAGGAATAGTAATATCCCTTGAGAGAATGAACAGAATAATAGAAATAGATTCAGAAAACTTAGTCGCTGTGGTTGAACCAGGTGTAGTCACGAACGATCTATGTAGAATGGTATCAGAAAAAGGATTATACTATGCAGGATATCCCATGAGTGTAGAAACAAGTTTCATTGGAGGCAACGTTGCTACCAATGCAGGTGGAAGTAAGGTAATAAAATATGGAAACACAGCTCACCATATATTGGGATTAGAGGTAGTAATGCCTAACGGTGAGATAGTCGAATATGGGGGGAAAAGAAGAAAAGATTCAAGCGGTTACAACCTTTTACAACTTTTCATTGGCTCAGAAGGAACGCTCGGAATATTCACAAAGATATACGTAAATCTCATACCCCAGCCAGGAAAAGTCGTTGACCTGCTGGTTCCGTTTGAAAGTGTAGAAAAGGCTATAAGCAATGTAGCACCATTAATGGTCGAGACAAAGAGTCTACCCTCAGGAATAGAATTCATAGACAAGAAATCCATTTACTATGCTTCAAAATACACTGGAATGAAATTACCCTACCAAGACGAGGTAGAATCTTATCTCATAGTTCAATACGAGGCAACCAGCTTGCAAGAGATTGAAGAATTGTACGAAAAAGGTGGAAAAGCCTTACAAAAAAACGGAGCAAAAGATGTGTTCATAGCAGATAACAGGAGTAACTCTGAAAAGATATGGCGTATGAGAAGGAACTGGTTGGAAAGTTTAAAAGCTGTAGATCCGTATGTACCAACTGGAGATGTCGTAGTACCAACATCTAAGATACCTGAAATTATGAATTACATAAACGAAGTATCAAACGAATTCAAAATAGATATCCCTGTAGCAGGGCATGCAGCAGATGGTAACCTCCATCCTGCACCATTAAAACCAAAAAATCTGCCTCCGGATGAATGGAAAACCATGTCGGAAGAGATTCTTGAAAAAATAGCGATGAAAGCTTCCCAAATGGGTGGAGCTATAAGCGGGGAACACGGAGTAGGGTTCATAAAAAAGGAGTTACTAAAAAAGACAAAACTAAAACAGTACAAATGGATGCAAGAGGTAAAAGAAGCATTTGACCCTAATAACATCATGAACCCAGGGAAGTTGTTCTAAAAAATACTTAAAGAAAAGGTGATAATCTTGAAATATCTACACTTAGCTATTGACCTCGGGGCGTCAGGTGGAAAAGTAATGGCAGGTAACATTCAGAATGACAAACTTATTTTGAGTGAAGTAAACCGTTTTTCAAATTCCCCGGTTGAAATAAATGGAATATCTTATTGGAACATTTTGAATTTATATAATCATATAATTGAAAGCATTCAAATAGCTCAAAAAAATGATCAAAAGATACTATCTTTAGGAATAGATAGTTGGGGAGTGGACTTTGGACTTTTAAACGAAAATGGTTATTTAATAAACAATCCAATTCATTATAGAAATATGTTTAAGACGAATATAATGCAAGAGGCAATAGAAAAAGCTGGCAAGAAATGGATATATGAACACTCTCCAACACAGTTTCAACCATTCAATACATTGTACCAAATATTAGCCTACCAAAAATACGCTCCAGATTTTGTCAAAATATCAAAATACCTTTTGATGATCCCTTCGTTATTAAATTATTTTTTAACAGGTGAAAAAGCTATTGATTTCACAATGGCTTCAACTACCCAGATTTATAACCATAGAAAAAGAAAGTGGGACGAAGAAATAATAAAAAAGTTTGACATTCCTGATATATTACCTGAAATAGTCCCTGCAGGTACGAAAATTGGTAAAATAAAAAAAGATGTTTTAAATAACAATTCAAACATAGATGTAATTCTTCCAGCCAGTCATGATACTGGATCCGCCTATGCCGCAATTGCTTCAGATCCTTCAGATACCTTGTTCATTAGCTTAGGAACATGGTGCTTGACTGGTGCTATTGTCAAGGAGGTCCCATACAACGAAGAACTCATGGAAAACAATTTAGCCGCAGAGGGTTGTTTGGATGGATCTTTTAGAATATTGGCAAACGTAACAGGAATGTGGTTAATTCAAGGTATTATAAAAAGTCTTAACTTGCCGGATAACAGCGATACTTATCAAAAAATTACAGAAATGGCACAGAATGCAAAACCATTTTCTTCTTATATCAATGTAGATGATCCTTCTTTACAAAACCCACAAGACATGATACAGGCAATAATTCAACAATCTATAAAAGATAATGATACCGTTTTGAATGAAACATCTCAAGTTATAAGAACGGCATTGGAAGGGATTGCCTTCAAAGTGAATGAAATTAAAGAAAAACTATCAAATATATTGAAAATCGATTTTAAAAGGATTCATGCGGTAGGTGGGGGAACCAGAAATAAATTATTTTGTCAATTCATTGCAGACGCAACCGGGCTAACTGTTTTAACTGGCCCTATTGAAGGAACAGCCGTAGGAAACTTAGTCTCTCAGTTATACGCCTTGGAACTTGTAAAAAACTTTGAGGAAGCACGGGACTTAATAAAAAGATCTTTCGACTTTCAATGTTTTGAGCCAAAAGAACATGATATCTGGAAAGAGGCTTTTATTTCTTTTAAAAAGAAAAAATGATATAATTAATACGATTAATTGGCGAACACTTGTCCGCTTTTTGTATATGAAAGAAGTGGGATCAGGGACAAAACCTACCATGATCTACTAGGCCGAAGTGGCGCTAACAAATGTTTTTGTGTTTCCAAAGACAGTAGGTAAAATTTAAAAAGGAGTTCTAAAACTTTCTCAAGAAAGTTATTAAATAATGAATATTAAAAACAAAGTAGTGGAATTATGCAAAAAGATATCACAAGTTGGAGGTGAAAATATAAAAAAGCCTGGTTGGTTAATAACATTGGTTATTCTTTTAGTAGGCTTAATGTATTCACAAGAAGTAAAAAACGGTCAGTATGGAGGACTTGGTGGTGGAGATATTGGTGCTCAGTGGCTTGATGTAGAAGAGTTAAATACACAGTTAAAAGCCGCTGGACTTCCTGAATTAAAAGATGTGGCTTTGGTTAACGGCGGTGGCGGTTATGGAGTAATGGGAAGAATTATAATAGGAGGAGAAGGATATGGTATAACCACTAAAGAGAAATCGGGTGGAAAAACAGTACAACTCGACATTGGTTATGGAACATTTAATGTTGGTTATTCGATTCTTTCTAAACAAGCTTTTCGAATGTATGTTCTTGGAGGTATTGGTGGTGGTGAAATATCCTTGAAAATTTTTCAAAACCCTGATTCTACTGATTTTGAAGACAATTTGTCCACTTTCAATGAAAATACTTTTTCTACCGAATTTCCTATCTTTAAAGTAGGAATAAATGCTGATTACATATTATCTTTTAGTAATGATAAGGCAGCCGGAGGTTTGGCTATTGGTTTAGCAGTAGGGTACACATATGCCCCTGTGGAATGGGTAAGTGAATGGAAATTATCTGATAGAAACATGGGTGGAGTACCAAATTTTGGACCCACAGGTCCATATATCACTTTTAGAATAGGTGGTGGAGGATTCGCCTTTTAAAAAAAGAAAGGTGTTTAAAATGAGATATCTAAATTTTGGAATAGGTGATAAAATCCCAGAGTTTTCACTTAAAGATGTTGATGGTAATCAGATTAATAGCAAGGATTTTATTGGAAAGTGGCTTGTGCTCTATTTTTATCCGCGAGATAACACTCCTGGTTGTACTAAAGAAGCAGTTGGTTTTTCAAACTACTTAGAAGATTTTAAAAAATATAATTGCCAAATAGTGGGGGTAAGTCCCGATACTGTAGAAAAACATGCAAAATTTAAAGAAAAACACAATTTAAAAGTGATTTTGCTAAGTGACCCTGAACATTCCATTCTTGAAAAATTTGGCGTTTGGCAACTAAAAAAGAATTATGGTAAAGAAAATTGGGGAGTTGTCAGATCAACAATCCTGATGGATCCAAATGGAATAATTAAAAAAGTATGGGAAAATGTAAGGGTGAAAGATCATGTTTTAGAGGTATTGGAAAGCTTGAAAGAACTATCAAACAACAGGGAGTAAACTCCCTGTTGTTTATAATAGTCTATTTTATTGAATTATTCTACTGCCTACTACCTAGTTGGCCATTGTACATGAACAAAGCGGTTTTGCTTTCACCGATCATTTGCAAAGTATCTACAATCTTCTTTGTATTAGCTTCCTCTTCAACTTGTTCGTTTACAAACCATTGGAGAAAGTTTTGAGTTGCGTGATCGTTTAACTCTTTTGCTAAGTCAACCAACTTGTCGATAGATTGTGTAACCGAAATCTCATGTTCATATGCATCTTTGAAGGCTTCTAGGGGGCTCTCCCATCCTTTCTTTGGTTTGTCAATACTATCTAATTCTACTACACCGCCTTTGTCGTAAATATAATCATACAACTTCTGTGCGTGAGTAAGCTCTTCCTTCGCTTGGACTTTCATCCACTTAGCAAATCCTTCTAAATTCAGTGAATCAAAATATGCCGCCATCGAATAATAGAGGTACGCGGAAAAAATTTCTTTGTTTATTTGTTCATTAAGGGCATTTAACATCTTATCTTCTAATTTCATATGCTTATTCCTCCTTGTGATTTTAAGTATGCTTTCTTTAGAAACTATAAAACTTTCTTCAAAACAGGCAATTGTCCTTATAATCCTTTTACAATCAAAATCATATTTTTGAAATTTAGCTATTCCTAAAGTCTCTAAAACTAAGTAAATTATAACTTATAATTTTTTCATTTATCAAAACATTACATTAATTAATACTTTAATTAAATAGAGGGATTCACTTTTTATATTAGTTTAGTTTACTGATTTTTTCTGATATGGTATAATTTTAAAGAAAACGCTTCCATGAAGGGGGAATCCATATGAAAAAATTGGGCTTATCCAAAGTTTATTGGTTTAACAAATTCGGTAACAAGATAGGAATTATGTTGATTCTTTTCGCTCTCATCCCAAGTGTTTTTTTTGTGATATACATTACCAATGCTATTCAACAAAGTTCTGAACAAAACGAGGCACAAGTATCTGCCTTGATTGAGTCTTTAAATCAGGATTATTTACATCAAATTAATAAATATAACTCTTTAATTCAAGAACAACTAAACCAATACAACGATTATTTATCAAATCAAATAGAAATAATTGAGGCACAATTTTCCGAACAGTTAGAAAAAAATTATACAGATTCTTTTGATAATTCTTTAGAAACCTTAAGTCACGTTTTCATCAATTTCATAGATACCCAAAAAAAATCACTTGAGAAATCAGGAAAAATGATAGCTTCTATTCCAGGTATTCAAGAGAAAACCGCTTCAAATTCTATTTCTTTGATTGAAAGATACAGTTTACTTGAACCTTACGTAACATCTCAACAGTACAACGGCATTCAACTTTGGATCATGAACACTCCTAATACGCGTGGAAGTGGTTTGGAAATAAGTTCAAAAAATGCTTCGTATAAAGTACAAAAAAAGGCTGAAACGTATTTACAAGGATATGAATATACAAAAGAGTTGAATATTGAAGACTTTTTAAATAACCAATTTAAAACAATTCTAGACATTGGTTATTTGACTCCAGTCATAAAAAGTAAGTCTTTCGATTCTACGCCTTATTTTATCGGAATTTTTCCCATTGTTGATCCTATTGCTACAAATACTGTAAATGGGTTTTTAGTAATATTAGAAGAGTTCGATAATCAGAAATTGTTGGAAATATCGAAACTTCTAGATGCATACATAACCTTATTCGATAAAGAGTATAAGGTTATTTATTCAAATCTACCAGAAGAGGAGGTTTCTTTAAACCAAAGTAAATTAAATGAGCAATTTATCACCGAAGAAATAATCAAAAAACAGTTGAGAAGCTTTTATTTTCAAATAGATGATTTTGACGGCATATACCTTCAAATTGCTAAAGGATTCCAAACATTAGAGACATCAGTTAACATTCCTTTACAAGCATTTTTTGAACTACCTTCATTATCGCCGAAACAAGTAGATTTTGAATTAGATTTAGGCTTGAATAAAATCATCAGAAACGTTACGTTTATACTGTTAATTCTAATCGTTATCATTATTGTTGTTTCTTATTTGTTTAGAAAACAATTCGGAAACAGAATTGAACGATTAACAAATGCCGTTGAAAAGCTTTCAGAAGGAGACCTAACGGTAAACTTTGAAAGTAAAAGCAAAGACGAGATTGGACAGATGGCCAACGCTCTATCAGAAATGAGTAAAGAACTAAGAAGATCCATGGGGTCAATAAAGCAGGCATCAGACAAAGTAGAAAACGCATCAGAAAGTCTAACGCAATCATCGCAAGAAAGCAGAAAGAACTCAGAAGAACTCAAAAACCAGATGGACAAGATACAAACAAGCACGGAAGAAACGGCAGGAAACGTAGAAGAAGTAACGTCAGGGGTAGACGAAGTAGCAAGGGCGGCACAAGGTGTATCCCAAGACGCGCAAAGACTAAGTGAAGAAGCAGATGAAACAAGTAAAGCTGCAGAAGAAGGAAGCAAAACGATAGAAAGCATAAGTCAAGCTGTGAAAGAAGCGGTAGAAAGGACAAAAGAAAGTCGAAAAGAAGTAGAAACACTTGCAAGCAATGCCAAGAACGTACAAAGTATAGTAGAAACGATAAACTCGATAACGGAACAAACGAACCTTTTGGCACTAAACGCAGCGATAGAAGCGGCAAGGGCAGG
>NZ_JAIP01000031.1:0-315 GCF_002924605.1 Petrotoga sp. SL27
GCTGTGCTCATCTCTTGCGCACTTGCACTTTGTTCTTGCGCACTTGCAGTCATGTTTTCTATCCCTTGGTCCATCCTTTCTATCCTTTCTTTTATCCGGTTGAAACTTTTCTGTACATCCTCCATCTTTTCGTTTATTTCCCCTATCGTTCCTACTACCTTGTTCGTCGATTCGTTTACTTTGTTCGTCCCTTGCGTTATGTTGGTTAATATTTCAGATATTTCATCCGTTGCATTCCTTGATTCTTCTGCTAATTTCCTTATCTCATCCGCTACTACCGCAAATCCTCTTCCTGCTTCTCCTGCCCTTGCCGCT
>NZ_JAIP01000030.1:0-419 GCF_002924605.1 Petrotoga sp. SL27
CCTCGTATAATATGTATGGATATGAAACTCAAAAAATGGTACTAAAAATTTGTTTTTTGCTCTTTTTTATTATTTCTTTTGTAAAGAGATGCCCTAATGCTAAAATAGTATCAGGATGATTAGCGAGGGAAGATTCCCTTCCTCCCTGCAAGACCTTTTGGCCGTTGCTTAAAAAGCTTGTTTCCTGACTTAGCAGTCAATTTGCTAACCGATTACTGCATCACCTTTGATTAGGCCATCAGCAAGGCTATTTTTCATTGGTGGATGCTCATAGAGCGCGAGGTTGCCTTTGGCTGCTAAGATTAGGGCATCTCTTTGCTTTCATCCTTTATCTTTTTTCGAAAGGTGGTGAAATAACTATGGATCACAACGTTTTATCCACTTTGTTCGTCGGTATCGATGTGAGTTCTCTAACTAAT
>NZ_JAIP01000033.1:0-253 GCF_002924605.1 Petrotoga sp. SL27
TACGTTTAAAGAAGAAGAGATAGCGATGTTCAAAGGTTCATAAGCCATTTTGTCCAATCTGTACGAATTATTGGCTGCTTGTTTAAGAAGTGTTGCAACCTTCACGGGATCTTTGAATCTGTTTTTACTTTTTTTCATAACGAAGTGAGTTAACTCATCGATGGGTTTGTAAACTATCTCATCCAAAGAGTAGAACTCAGTCAAAGCAGCACAAGACGTAGCACCGTATATATCGGAAAAGGGCTTATCCCTA
>NZ_JAIP01000027.1:0-120115 GCF_002924605.1 Petrotoga sp. SL27
AAAGAGTGCGTAACAGCTCACCGGTAGAAGAGGACTGCGCCGAAAATGTAACGGAGCTAAAGCCGCGCACCGAAGCTACGGTATAGCCGAAAGGCTATAGGTAGGGGAGCGATGTGCGAGGGAGAAGCATAACTGAAAGGTTATGTGGACGAAGCACAAGAGAGAATGCAGGCATGAGTAACGAAATGGGAGTGAGAATCTCCCACCCCTAAAGTCTAAGGGTACCTGGGGAAGGGTCGTCCGCCCAGGGTAAGTCGGGACCTAAGGTAAACCCGAAAGGGGTAGCCGATGGAAAACGGGTAAAGAATCCCGTACCGGTAAAAGAGGAGCTACAAGGGGGGACACAGGAGGTAAAGCTACCGAGACAGGGTTGCAAATCTTCCAAGCGACGATGCCGAAGAAGCTGGTAGGAAAACCCGCCGGTGGAGGAGGAGTCGTGATGGGGAGGCCGCAAGGCCAACGGTAGATAATCACACTGTCGAGAAAAGCCTCGTGTAGCTAAGATCCTTTTACTGCCCGTTCTGGAAACCGACACAGGTAGACGAGCTGAGAAGGCAAAGGGGAGCGGAATAACCTTCGTTAAGGAACTAGGCAAAATGGCCCCGTAACTTCGGGAGAAGGGGTGGACTATTAGTGTGAGCAATCATGCTAATAGAGCCGCAGTGACAAGTCCCTAGCGACTGTTTACCAAAAACACAGGTCTCTGCGAACACGGAAGTGGAAGTATAGGGACTGACGCCTGCCCAGTGCCGGAAGGTTAAGGGGAGGGGTGCGAGCCTCGAACTGAAGCCCCGGTAAACGGCGGCCGTAACTATAACGGTCCTAAGGTAGCGAAATTCCTTGTCGGGTAAGTTCCGACCTGCATGAATGGCGTAACGACTAGGGAGCTGTCTTAACGGAGGATCCGGTGAAATTACAAGCTCGGTGAAGACGCCGAGGACCCGCAGCTAGACGGAAAGACCCCGTGGAGTTTTACTGTAACCTGACATTGTAACTTATCGTTGTATGTACAGGATAGGCGGGAGGCGGAGAAAGCTGCTCGCCAGGGCAGCTGGAGCCGACAGTGGGATACCGCTCTTACAACGATGGGTTACTAACGGGAGAAAGTGAAGAGCTTGACCTGGACAGTGTTAGGAGGGCAGTTTAACTGGGGCGGTTGCCTCCCAAAAGGTAACGGAGGTGTTCGAAGGTAGGCTCAAGTGGGTTGGGAATCCACTGAAGAGTGCAAAGGCAAAAGCCTGCTTAACTGAGAGACTGACGAGTCGAACAGGAGGGAAACCTGGACTTAGTGACCCGGCGGTTCTGAGAGGAAGGGCCGTCGATCAACGGATAAAAGTTACCCCGGGGATAACAGACTAATCACGCCCGAGAGTTCACATCGACGGCGTGGATTGGCACCTCGATGTCGGCTCATCGCAACCTGGGGCTGAAGCCGGTCCCAAGGGTTGGGCTGTTCGCCCATTAAAGCGGTACGTGAGCTGGGTTCAGAACGTCGTAAGACAGTTCGGTCCCTATCTGCTGCGGGGGTAGGAAGCTTGAAGGGGGTTGCTCCTAGTACGAGAGGACCGGAGTGAGTATGTCCCTGGTGAATCAGCTGTTATGCAAATAGCAGGAGCTGAGTAGCTACACATATAACCGATAACCGCTGAAAGCATCTAAGCGGGAAACGGGCCCAAACAATAGGCTTCCCACTCTTAGGAGGTAAGGGCAGTCTGAGAAGAAGACGTAGATAGGCCGCAGGTGTAAGTACTGAGAAGTATTGAGCCGAGCGGTACTAATAGCCCGAGGCTTTGGACGAAACTCTATGCACTTGTGAATGAGTAATAGGGGGTGAAGAGAACGATACGGGAAACACCCAGAACCATACCGAACCTGACGGTTAAGCCGTATCGTGCCGATGGTAGTACGCTAAGACGTGTGAGAGTAGGTATCGCCCCCTTCCTTTTTTTTTTGAAAATATTTCTCTGCCCAAGTCCCGCCTTAATAATTGCCGCGTGTATTTCACGCGGTATTTTTGTTTAATAAAAAGGGAAAAATATGATATAATTCTTAATGAAATTCTAAAAATGGAGGTAGAAGTTAAGATGACCGATGTTAAAGAAATTGCATATAAAAGATATCAAGAATGGCTTGAAAATGTAACAGAAGAATCTAAAGAGGAATTGTTCCATTTGAAGGACAATGAAGATGAAATAATTGATCGATTTTATAAAGATTTAGACTTTGGAACGGGTGGTTTAAGAGGTATAATGGGCGTTGGAACCAACAGAATGAATGTTTACACCGTGGCTCGAGCAACTCAAGGATTTGCGAATTATTTGAAAAGGTATAAAGATTTTCCCAGTGTTGTTATTGCTTACGATACAAGGAGGAACTCAGACTTATTCGCCAAGGTTGCAGCTCGAGTGTTAGCAGCAAATAATGTAAATGTATATATTTTTGATCAAGTTGCTCCCACGCCGTTACTTTCCTTTGCTGTAAGAAAATTAAGAACAGATGGAGGGATAATTGTAACTGCGAGTCATAATCCACCGGAATACAACGGTTACAAAGTTTACACATCCGATGGTACTCAGGCGGTTCCCCTGTATGCTAATAAAATTACTTCAGAAATTGAAAAGATTGATTATTTCAAAGATATTAAGATGGCAAGCTTTGAAGAAGCCCTTAATTCTGAACAAATAAATATGCTTGATGAATCTATTTTCAACGATTATTTAGATGAAATTGAAGGGTATATTAGGTCCTTAAATCCTAAAATGGATAAGAAGCCTGTAATAGTATATACACCATTATATGGAGCAGCTTTGAAGCTAGTTGAGGGCATTTTGAAAAGGTTAGGTTTCGAATATAGTTTAGTTGAAGAACAATCGAAAATTGATCCTTCTTTTTCAACACTAAAGGTTCCAAATCCAGAAGAGAAAGAAGCATTTGAACTGGCTTTGAAGAAAGCAAAAGAAATAGATGCTGATCTTGTTTTGGCAACAGATCCTGACGGTGATAGAATAGGCGTGTTTGAAAAGTACAAAGGCAATTATGTATCTTTCACTGGAAATCAAGTTGGAGTGATGTTGTCTCATTATTTATTGAGTAAATTCAGTGAATTTTCTTCCTTGAAACCTGACGATTATATTGTTAAGACAATAGTTACTACCGATATGGTTAAACCCATCGCTCAAGAGTTTAATGTAAAAATCGAAGAAACATTAACAGGATTCAAATATATAGGAGAAAAAATTGAAAATTATATGAACAGTGGAAGAAAATTTATATTTGGATTTGAGGAAAGTTATGGATATTTAGCGAATGATCATGTAAGGGATAAAGATGCTGTAATTGCTGCTGCATTAATTTCTGTTATGAGTTCAGAAATGCTCTCCGAGATGAAAACACTCACTGAATATTTGAAGGATCTGAAAGAAAGATATGGTTATTATGATGAAAAGCTTCTTTCATTCACTTTTGAAGGGTTTGAAGGGACTCAAAAAATCAAAAGAATAATGAACAAAATGAGGAAAACCCCTCCTATAAAAGTTGGTGATTTTACTTTGAAAGAGACTTTGGATTATCTTAACCAGATAGAAGGATTTCCAAAATCTGACGTCGTAGAATTGAGATACTCAAACATTAAAATAATAGCAAGACCTTCAGGAACAGAACCCAAAATAAAATTTTATATTTTGGTAAAATCTTCTTCAGAACAAAAATCCGTTAAATTAATAAAAGAGGCTGAACAGGCAATTTCAGAAATTGTAAATGTATGATAATATTTCAAATAAAGGTGAGTGAAAATGCGGTTTCATAACGTTTTGTTTTCAGATAAAGGTAATTTTGTAGAAATTAAAGATATCTCTTACTTGGATAGCAGTACTATAATAATTAACAGCATACTTCCACTCTCAATTTTAAGTAAAAGTACTGATCATTTCGTTGGTTATTTCTTGGTAGAAGAAGATAATAAAGATTTATCAGGTATAAGAAGACACTTAAATATAAGTGAGCGAAAAGGGAAATTCCTTAAGCTAAATTATTGTGATGAGATTTCGAATAAGGTCAGAGAGATTCATGGTGATTATGTTGATCTTGTTTCTAAATTTGTAGGGTTAAGGAGGGTAATTTCGTCTTTCAACGATTTGATTTTAGAAAACGATATAAATAATAATTTTAGTTATTGGCTCGAAAAGACAGTGGAACATGTTCCTTATGATATTAAAGATTTGATTGCTCAAAGGACTACAAAACTTGTTAATTTGTATTTGATAAAAGTCTTCGAAGGAATTTATAAAAAAAATGTAGATCTATTAAAAAAATATGAATCAGAAATAGTATTCAAAATTTTAGAAGCTCAAATACTGCAGAAGACGTATTAGGAGGAATTTTTGTGAAATGGGTCGCAGCAAAGGTGATGTATGATGGAACAAACTTTTATGGTTATCAAAGTCAACCAACATTTCGTACCGTTCAAGATGAATTCGAAAAAGCGTTGAAGGTTATTTTTAAAAAAGAAATTCAATCTTATGCGTGTGGAAGAACAGATACGGGGGTACATGCTACTGGTCAAATTATTTCATTTAAGGTAGAAAACGAAAATATGACTGAAAAAAATATTAAAGATGCTTTAAATGCTATTTTACCGGAAGATATATATGTGAAAGAAGTAAAAGAAGTAAAAGAAGGGTTTAACCCAAGGGCTGAGGCAAAAAAAAGAATATATCACTATTTTATTTATATAAATGAAGATCCCAATATATTTTTAAGAAACAGGGTTTGGTGGGTTCCACTCAAATTAAATCTTGAAAAGATGAGGCAAGCAGCAAAATATTTTGAAGGAGAACATGACTTTACAAGCTTTAAAACTGGTAACGATGAAAGGAATCCCATAAGAACAATTTATAGGGTGAGAATAATACAGTTACGAAAAGATCTAATTTTAATAAGAGTTGAAGGTAAGTCTTTTTTAAGAAGAATGGTCAGAAATATAGTTGGTGCATTGGTAAAGGTAGGTACAGATGTATGGGAAGTAGAAAAAATAGAAGAAATTTTAGAAGCAAAGAAAAGAGCTTCGGCTCCTGCATCGGCTCCCTCACAAGGGTTGTATTTTTACTCTGCTTTATTTTGATTAGTAATTTAACCTTAGCAAAAGTGGAAATAGGGTTAGTTTACAACGGTCCCTCAAAATATTTTGCTGAGGTTTTATTGAATCTTTACAAATATGCGGATATCTCCATTCCGCCAAGTGAAAACTCTCAAATTATGAAAATAGATTATATTAAAGATCTATTCTATATAAACTATAACAACAAAACCGTATCAACATCATTGGAAAAGTTGGATAGTGTGTTTCGTGAATCACTTAATGAATTTCCTAGGAGCGTCTTTGTAATTGCAGAAAGCTCTTATATTGTTACTGATAATGGAACCAAAACATCTGCATTTCTAAGTTGGGATAAAAATATGAATATAGTTCTAGATGTGAATGGTTTTATTTTTGAGCATCAATTTTCTCCACCCATTGGTGAAGTAATTACGAGAGTACCGTCAAAATGGATAGATCTACAGATTACAGGTTATAGCAAAGAAGCTACTTTAAACAATCTGAAAATAAAAACACCAATTACTATCGAGGTCCCACCTTCAAAACTCACATTAACGGAAGGATTGAAAAAAATAGAAATAGACTTAACTAATTATGAAGGTGAAAAGTATACATTAGATCTGAAAAAACAACAGATATATGAAAAAGTTGAAACTAAGATAGATAAAGTATTTGAAATTGAAAGCGGAGTTTTCTTTTACGGAGATCCATTTTCTGTTTGGTTGCCAAAAAAAGGAAAACCTGTCATTACGAAGTCCAGGTTTTATTGTGATTATGGTGATGTAGAAGAAAAAAGTAAGACATTCTATATCGACGGAGAGATTGTTTTTGCTTACGAAAAAGATAACACGGTTTATTTGCTTTCTAGTTCAGGTCAATTTGTCACTTTGGGTAAAAAAAATATAAATCGCGATTTTGAAAGATCTCCTTTATCAATTTTGGTTACAGATGAATATATTCAGTTAAAAACCTTCAAATTAGAAAGCTATAGGATTGAATTTGCTGGAGGGATATTTAAAGAAGGAAATGTATACAATATGTTTTTAGATTTACCTTCTTACGAACCTCAACAGAACTACGATTTTGGAAATTTCAACGTTGAAATTGCAAAAAATGAGGTTGTAATCTATTCTAATGAGAATTAAGGGATGACTAACTGGGAAAATCTAATATAAAATTCTCAATGCTTCCTTTGTATAGGATCTCACCTTCATTCAAAAAGACAATCTTTTCAGCGATATCAGAAAACAAAGAGAGATTTCTTGTGGAAATAATCAATGACCGATCCTCTTTTATATCGAAAAGAAAGTCTTTAATATCTTTATGCATGAAATCATCCAAATGGTCTAGAATAGAATCAAAAATAAACACCTGTGGATTCCTTGCTAAACTCAAAAAAATTATAAAAGCAATCTTATCTCCAATAGTCCAGTTACCAAAATCCTCATAACTTTTTAATGAAGAATGATTAGAAAAAATATTTGCAATATTAAGCTTTTCAAGAAGCATGAATTGTTCTTGGGATATGTCGGAAGGTTTTATTCCTAAAGCTAGGTTAAAAACTTCGCTTAAAGTTAAGAAATTTATATTATCGACAAAGGTAGGCTCTGAATAAGCGATCTCGGATCGCAAATATCTTTTTTCGATATTATTAACATCCTCGCCTAAAAATAAAACCTGTCCGGTGGTTTTAATACCTTTGAAGAGTTCTTTGTTCAGCGCGACAATAGACCTAGCTAACAAAGATTTCCCAGCATTTCTAGGTCCATAAATTAAAAGGATTTCATTTTTTGATATTTCTAAATTAATGTTATTCAATAGTTTTCGGTTGTTGATGTATACAGATAGATCATTAATTTCGACAATAGTATCTTTTTTCATTCTAACGTTTTGTACTTTTCTTATTATTAAAAAAATAGTCTTCTTTGGCTAAAGCTAACTTTCTAATACTTTCCTCGTCGTTAGCATTTTTTAGAGATCTAATAAAATCAATTTGAGAAGAATATTTGAATTTGAGATAGTCATTTTCATTGGAAGCACTTTGATTTTCCTTGTACACCGCAATTCGCCGCCTTTCTTCACTTAACCTTTAAATTGGTGGCTTACAAATAATATAATACTCTCTTCTTTATACAAAAAAGCTAAATTTCATTACAGTTCTTTTATAAAACCGTGAAAAATCAAATGTTTAAGGAAAAAAGAAAGGCCCCATAAAATCAGGAGCCTCAATAAAAATTGTTTATAATGAAAGAGGTTCTAAAGTTCTATTTAAGGATCCGTGGAGAAAAGATATTAGCACCCCATAATTAACGACAGGAACTCCTAACCTATTGATTGAATTTATTCTTCTTAGCATCATTCTTCTTGTAAGTGTACATCCCCCACAATGTACGACTAATTTTACGTTCTTTACATCTTCTATGTCAGGGAATTCTTTTCCAGCAATAAACTTAAAATTCAAGGATTTTTGAGTATATTTTTTGAGCCATTTGGGAATTTTGACTCTTCCAATATCTTCACTTAACGGGCGATGAGAACAACCTTCCATTATAAGAATTGTATCGCCGTTTTCCAAATTATTAATTACACCTACATCCTTAGTTAAGATACTGATATCTCCTTTATGACGTGCCTCTAATATTGAAAATGTAGTTAGATTTACATCTTCAGGCACTAATTCAGCAACCTTCCCAATGGCTTGTGAATCGGTAATAACTAAATCAGGTTTTTCTTTCAACTTACTAATTATTTCGCTTATTCCTTCAACAGAAGTCACAATTGGGAAAGCCTTTCTATCTATTGCTTCTCTTATAGTTGCTACCTGAGGCATTATCAATCGACCTTTTGGTGCTCCTGTGTCCACCGGGACGACAAGTAAGACAATATCGTTGCTTTTAATAAATTGTGGAAGCAACGGAATTTCTTCTTCCTTTGGTTTTAATTTAGTCAAAGCTTCTTTGACTCTTTCTATATTAACTTTTTCTAAGCAAGATACTTCAAAAACAGGTCTTCCAAAAGAATTAATATATAATTGTTTTAAATTAGATACGTCGTTAAGTTGATCTATTTTGTTCAATACGATTATGAATGGGATATTCATCTTTTCAAAGAGATCACAAATAGAGTGTTCAAACCCATTGGGTTCAGAATCAACTACTAAAATTCCTATATCAGCTTTGTAAAAAGCTCTTTTAGCCCTTTCAATTCTTTTTTCTCCCAGTTCACCTTCATCATCTATACCTGGGGTATCAATTAAAGTAACGGGTCCTATAGGTTGTAACTCCATACTTTTATAGACCGGATCTGTAGTTGTCCCGGCAACGTTTGAAACTAGCGCTATTTCTTGGTTCACAATGGCATTTATCAAAGAGGATTTTCCAACGTTTCTTCTTCCAGCGATAGCTATGTAAGTTCTATAACCTGATGTTGCTGGCATTCTTTCTATCCTCCATTCGTTTTTGGGTTATTTTGGAAGGTGAGAAGCCTAATTGTTTGATTTTTTCATATGTCTCATAAAACTCTACTTTTATCTTATTATCGTAGATGTTGTAATTTTTTCTATACACTTCTGGAGTAATGTTAACCATAATAACGTTACACCCCGCAAAAAAACCTTGGTATTGCAAATCGGGAGAAATCGTTCCTAATGCGGTAGTAGTAGGTATTTGTGCTCTTGGCACACAAAATCTTGTGGCACAGTAGGCGTTTAAAGTTAATTCACCACTCCCACTAGGACGATTTTTTAACGGTGTGTTTTCTGTGGGGATAAATGGCCCCACACCTATCATCCTAATATTTTCATCTCTCATGAAAAGAATATCATCAGCTATATCTTCTAATGTTTGTCCAGGTAACCCTATAATATTCCCCGAACCAGTCACGTAACCTAGACTTTTCATATACCTTAAGAGTTCTATTCTATTATCATAGTTTTTTTCAGGATGGATATTTTCAAAAATATTTTTGTTAATGGTTTCGTGTTTTAGAAGTACCCTTACTGCGCCTGCTTTTCTGAATTTTCTATATGATGAAAAACTTCTTTCACCAATTGATAAAGATACGGGTAAACTTGTGTTTTTTCTTATTTCTCTGATGATGTAGATTAAATCATCATCTGTGTATCTATCGTCTTCACCACTTTGAAGAATGATAGTATCTAAACCCAGTTGCGCTGCCTGAATCGCTACTTCAATTATTTCGTCTGCACCCATCCGATACCTTTGTACAGATGTATTTTTAGCTCGCAATCCACAATAGTAACAGTTTTTCTTACAATAATTTGAAAATTCGATAACTCCTTTTATGTTTATAAAGTCTCCTGTATACGTTTTTCTGATCAGATTTGCTACATTGAAAAGATCATCTCGATCTTTATCTTCTTTTTTTAAAGACAAGATTTGTATAATGTGTTCTTTTTCTATGGTTTCATTAGATATAAAATAATTGACAATATTTTTAACTTTTTCAGAAAAATTAGAATATTCATCCCATTGAGAGGTAGAATGTGGTGTTTTACTCTGTAATATTTTTAAAATTTCTTCGTTTTGTAATTTCATACAATACATTCCTTTGCATTAAAAGTATAGATCTCTTTTTCCAGTCTTAACAAGATCTATTCTTTCTAATAATTTCTCTTTTAGAGGTCCTTCGTTCATAACCTTTAACTCTTCTTCGATCCTCTTTTCGATAGTTATCTTAGTATTTTCTGGTGCATAATCCTGGGCATACTCTAAAAGAGTCAAAATAGCGTTGGGAGTACAAAATCTCTTCACAAATCCAGGTATTGCGAACTCCATGAAGTGCTCGCCAGTTCTTCCCATCCGATAGCATGCGGTACAAAATGAAGGAAGATAACCTTCAATTGCTAATTCTTTTATTACGACGTCTAAACTCCTTTGATCACCCAAGGTGAATTGACTTTTCTTATAAGCTTGTTGATCTTCTGTTGAATATGCACCAATTCCAATATTAGAACCAGCATCGATTTGTGAAACTCCTAACTTTAAAACCTCGTTTCTTATATGAGAAGGTTCTCTGGCTGTTAAAATTAATCCCGTGTAGGGTACAGCTAATCTTAAAATTGCCACTATCTTTTTGAATTCAATATTATTCACAAGGTATGGAGGTTGCTCAGATAAAGGGGTGTTTAGAGCTGGTTCTATTCGTGGAAATGAGATTGTATGAGGGCCAAATCCAAAGCGTTCTTCAAGATGTATTGTATGGTATAAAAGGCCCATGACCTCGAATTTATAATCGTAAAGTCCAAATAAAGCACCGATCCCAACATCGTCAATCCCAGCAGCTACAGCTCTGTCTAATCCGTATAGCCTCCATATATAACTAGATTTAGGCCCTTTTGGATGAACTTTCTTGTAAGTATCAAAATGATAAGTTTCTTGAAAAATTTGAAATGTTCCTATACCTACTTCTTTTATTTTTTTGTAATCATCAATTGTCTGAGGGGCAGCATTGATATTTACCCTTCTGATCTCACCGTTTCTGTTTTTAGTTTTGTATACCGTTTCAACGGTTTTGGCTATGAAATCTGCATCGTAATCAGGATGTTCGCCATATACTAATATCAATCTTTTGTGGCCTTTATCTTCAAGAGCTCTTACTTCTTTCTCTAATTGTTCAAAACTAAGGGTATTTCTAAAAATTTCACTATTACTTGATCTAAAACCACAGTACTCACAATTGTTTATACATTTGTTTCCAATATAAAGAGGAGCAAAAAAGACTATTCTATTCCCATATACATTTCTTTTTAATGTTCTTGCGCCTTCAAAAATTTCTTCTAACGTTTCATCATCTTCAACGTTTAAAAGTGTTGCTACTTCGTCTGGGTTCAATCTTTCTTTTGATAACGATTTTTGAATAATGTCTCTGATCTTCAATTTACTTGGGGATTTTGTTTCTTCCAAAAGGTTAAATATTTCATCTTCTTTTATGAATGGTTTTTGATTCTCTTTATCTCTTATCCAAAGCACTTAATTATCCACCTCCGTTTTTTAGATTTATACTATCTTTAGAAACTCTGAAATCTTCTTTAGACCTTACTTCTAGAATCAAAAAATTTTTAAAATACCTCCATCATTCTAAGTTACATACAATCTGCTTTAGCTCCCCTTCGCCCAAAACGTTAAGGGGTAAACCCCTTGAGATCCCCAAACGTTAAGGGGAATCCCTTTAAAAACCCCAAATCAAGGTCAAAATCACTAAAAAAACATCGTTTGCACAATGCGGCAAACCTTAAAAAGCTTTTTTGCACAAATCAGCAAAAGGGCTCTGTCCTGTAACCCATTTAAAAACAAAATTTTATTTTTGAAAATCTTTATATTTCTAAAGTGTCGACTTTAGGATATAAGGAATTTAAATATTCTAAAACTCGTTTTATCGCCATTGTGTCCATTATCCTGCATAGAAAAAAAGGGTAGCAGTACTGTGAATGCTTCCCTCCCCTGTTTATAGTATGTATGTGAAATATTTAACTTATCTCCAAAAAAATGGTGGAGACGGCGGGAATCGAACCCGCGTCCGAAAACAGGCGAAGTCGGCTTCTCCGAGCGCAGTCCGCAATCAGTTTTTCGGAAATTGTGACTTTGCGGACCGAGTCACAATTCGCTATTACCCATTGGTACTTCTAAAATCCGGGTAAGAGATTTTAGAAGTGGAACCTTTTTCTGACGCCTCATTCCTCAAGAGAGGTTCCAAGAAAACTTGAGGAGAGACGAGCCGCCATCTACGCAGCAGCTAATGCTAATTCTGGTTTTTCGGCATTTCAATGTTTTTTCGTTTTTTACGAGGTTTCAGACTCCTCGACTCGCTTCCCGACTTCAGCCCATTCCCGTCGAACCCAATCGTCCCCATACTTTATTCTTTGACCCCGTTCTGGGTGAATTCTTTTCACTGGGATACATATATATTATAACAAATTATTAGTTCAAAATCAAGACCTCTTAAGGTGCCATTCCAGCTTTTCAGATATTTCTGGGTCAAGTTCTTGTAGGTATGGAACCAAATCAAAGTTCTTAGACAAGATTTTTGTTATAGAATCCAAAATAAGTACTTTTAAAGAATTGTTGGTAGTTTTATAATATTTTTCTAAAAGTATATCTAAAGTTTTTTTGCTTGGTAACTCGGTAATAGCCATCACACTTATCTCTTCTATTTCGCCTTCGTCGCTATCGATATAAGTTTTCAATATGTCTAGATAAGATTCATCTTTTGTAATCTTTAATAAATTCTCTAAGATCAAAGGGAAAGCCCTCTCATCGGAAAATTTATTGAACATCATCTTAAGATTTTCCACTATTTCATGACAATTCAAGTCAGACAAAAGTTCAGCCAGATACAACAAAACTGTATCGTCTTGGAGGTTGAGATTGAACCTTCTTTTGAATTCATGTAATAGGTATGCTTTTCCTTCCGGTGCCATAACACTCAATGCATCTCTTGCTAATTCTCGAACTTCGTAATCTTCGTCATCTAGTAGCTCTATTAAATTAGGTATAGCTTGAAGCCCTTTTTCATCTACTATCTTTTTTATCAGATCTTCACGACTGTACATCTTTTACACATCCTTTTCAATAAACAATGTTTCCGTACATTTCTTTTATTTCTTCTAATCTTTCATTTTCAGATAATTTTACAATCGTTGAAGTAGTATCTTCGTTCAACGTTTTTACAATTTTAAAATGTTCAGTGGCAAAATTTGCAACTTGTGGCATATGAGTAATTACAATAATTTGTTTGTCTTTTGATAATTCGTTTAGTTTATTTCCTACTACATCAGCCATTCTTGGGCCAACTCCGGAATCGATCTCATCAAAAACCATTGTATCAATTGCATGATTTTTTCCCAGTACAACCTCTACTGCTAATATTATTCTAGATAATTCACCACCGGAAGCTATTTCAGCTAAAGGCATAAAATTACTTTTTGGATTTGTTTTTAATAAGAAAGTAATCTTATGTGCGGCATCTTTTCTTGGCTCTTTTAGCTTTTCTATATTCCAATCTATCTTACTATTCTCCATATTTAAATCCTTGAGATTATTTTCAATGTGTAATTTTAAATCGTTTAGAAAGGGATTAACCTTCTCTATTATTTTATCACTGAGACCCAATAATTCGTCTCTTAACTTATACAACCTTGGTTCCAACTCATGAAAATCGTTTTTGATTTCTTCTAACTCACTTTTTTGAATTTTGAACTTGTTAAGATTTTCTAAAACATCATCAAGGGATGGACCATATTTTCTTTTCAGCTCGATGATTTTGTTCAGTCTGGTGCTAACTCTTTCCAATTCTTCTGGATCGCTGTCAAGCTCGGAAAATTTATTTTCTAAAAGAGTGTATAACTCATCTATTTGCTCTTGGATAGATAAAGCAAAAGAATGTTCTTCCTTGAATCCAAAATCTTTTAACTTTGACAGATTGTAAATTATATAGCCAATTTCTTCATCGATACTTTGCTCATCTCTGTCTTTTAGTATGTTTAAAGACTCTATCAATCGTTCCCTAATTTCTTCTATATTATTTAGAGTTTTAAACCGAGCAGAAAGTTCATCATCTTCATCAGGTTGTAAGTTTGCTTCTTCTATTTCCTGGATCTGGTAGTTTAAAATATCTATATTTCTAAAGATTTCATTTTTATTGGTTGGAAGGTTTTCTAACTTTCTTTTCAAATTCAAGTATTCTTGGTACCCTTTATCGTAATCAGAAAAATACTCGGGGAATTTATCTCTCAAAATCTTAAAGATCAAAGAATTCTGATAATTCTCATCTCTCAAAGCTATGTTAGAGTCTTGAGAATGTATTTCTAACAGATACTTCGAAATGTCTTGAACGACGTTTTTAGACACTATTGTATCGTTGATTCTGAAAAGCGTCTTTTTTGGAGTGAAATTTACGGCTAAAATCAAATCATCGCCATCAAAAGGTACATATTCTTTCACCATATCTTTAATAAACTCATTAACAGTAAAGTAAACTGAAACAGAACCTTCAGAGGTCTTCAGGTTTTGAGGCACGTTTCCAATTAAAAAAAGATTTAAAGCATTTAAAAACATTGATTTCCCCGTTCCAGACTCACCGGTGATAACGCAGAAATTATCATTAAAATCTACGTTAGCGCTTTTAAAAAGGCCAAAATTTTTTATAGACAAAGAAAGCAGCATTCACCACACCAACCTTAAAATGGGCACTCTTTTCTTCCACCATCAAAATTATACCATAATTTTAAATCTTTCGATTTTTTAAATAATCAAGTATTATTTCTTTTGCATCTAAAGGAGGCACTTTTTCTAACGTTTTTTTGGGAAGTTTAACTCCTTCCTCAATAACTTCTAAATATCCTTTAGCAGTGCTTTTCCAAGTATAATTTTCTAGAACTCTTTTTTTAACCTTTTTTGAATAATAATCATAATTATTCAAACCTTTAATTAGACCGTCAACGATATCTTGCAGATCTTCAGGATCAATCAATACACCTGACCCATCTGAGAATATTTCACTTGGTCCGCCGTTCTTTGTTGCAACAACAGCAAGGCCACAAGCGCCCGCTTCTATAGGAGCTAATCCAAAAGGCTCATAAAAAGAAGGTAGAACAAAGACAGACTTCAATTTTGAAAAAAATTTGTAAGCGGTGGCTAAGGCTTTTTGAGATTTTAAATCAAAAAAATATACCTTATCTTTTGTATCTGCTTTTTCTATTTCTTCCAAAATTGGGGTTAGGATGGATCTTTCTTTTTCAGACAATTTCTGTATATCGGTGAAAGGATCAGGAATGCCTCTTAGAAATATTCCTAAGTTTGCCTTATCTTGAAGATTCTTAGAATTTGCGTATGCCTTCACAACAGAAATATGGTTTTTTTTGAGATCTAAACGGCTGGAGAGAATGATAAAAGGTTTTTGTTGTTTGTTTAATTTTTTTTCAATTTGAGCAACAGTTTCTTGATCGAGATCAGTCATATCATCGTTAAAGATCTCGGTGTTAACTCCAGGAGGAATCACTTTGTATTTACTGTCGTTTTCAACTTCAGAAACATCGGCATACAAAGGATGAGAATATTGCTCGTATCTTTCCATAGATGTAGAGACAATAATTTTAGACGCATATTTGATAGACAGTCTTTCAGCCATTATTCTTTGTGAAAAATGATACTCTTTGTCGAGATCATCAAAATTCTCATAGGAGACATTTAATTTGTCCATTTTTTGAGCACCTAAAGAATGCCCTGTGAAAGAAAAATTCAAACCCATTTTTGATTTTAAAAGAACTCCCGAAAAACCTCCATCGGCATAATGAGTTGTGAGGAAATCTATCTTTTGGTCTTTATAGTATGAAATAATATTATTAACGTATTCCTTTAAATAAGGCCACAATTGTTCTTTAATTAAAAATTTTTCACCGCCAAAAGGTATTCTCACTATAGTTGGGTTTTTATTTGTATCAAAATAATCTAAATTTATAGAAAACTCTGGCCAGTTAGGATCATTTATCTGTCTGGTAACTATATCCACAGAAACGTTCAAATTAGCCAGTTCTTTTGATACTTCCTTGACGTAGATCAACTGACCTCCAAAATCAGGATGCTCAGTCAAATGAGAATCGTTTTTATCGAAGTTTCCTTGTGGATTGAGAAATAACACCTTCATTAAAAATTCCTCCAATAGTCTGTTATTTGCAATAGAACAAATATATTTTACCATACTTTCAATAAATTTTCTTTTTCAAAGTTTTAGAAACATAATCTGAAAATATGCTATAATTCTAAAGATTTCATTCTTTATTCATTTTGGGTGGACTGCGGGGCGAAGGGGCCCTATAGAATTGCTAAAGGTAGTATCGGGGGGAACAAAGTAGGAGGTTTAACAACATTGAAATCAAAACTTACTTTAACAGCATTATTACTATTTTCCTTTACCTCGCTTTTTCCCTATGAACTCTTCTTCTCTGGTGGAGAGTTAGTACACTTTATAAACCAAAAACTAACAACAAGCACCTCTGTAAAAGTTGTATCTTTCAGTTTGGATGACACAATTTCCGAAAATTTATCAGCTATAAAACACCAAATATTTTTAGAAAAAGATGGCGGATATTCTGGAGATTTAAATTTAAAAATCAAATACGACAAAAACACCGATGGTTACCTACATCAAAAATATATAATTTTTGATAACACCTCAGTGTTATTTGGAACAGGGAATTTCACAACAAGCGGGTTATTAACTGATTTAAACATCTTTATCTACACCGAAGATGAAAAGATTGTAAAAGTTTTCCTTGACGAATACGAAAACTTTCAAAGAGGTAAGTTTGGATATTCAAAAAAAGTAATTGACGAGCGCCTAAATAGGACAGAATTTGGGAAGGTAAAAATAGTAACAGGTCCATCTAAAGAGATACTTAACTCAGTTTTAAAAGAGATTGAGAGATCCAAAATTTCTATAAAAGTTTTTTCGTATTCTTTAACCGATCCTAACTTTGTCCATGTCTTGGAGCGGGCTTCTTCGAATAACGTAAAGGTTGAAATACTATCTGACGATTGGAATAAAATCTACGCTTCACCATTAAAGTATATGCAGGGCATAAATATAAAGTATCGGGATGACATTCATGCAAAAAGCATAACAATAGATGATGAAACGGTTATTATAGGAAGCTACAATCTGACGTACAGAGCAAGAGAGAAGAACGACGAAATGGTTGTAATAATTAAAAATAAAGGGTTAGCTGACATCATAAATAGAAAATTTGATTTATTATGGCAAGAATGGTAAAATATATTGGTGTGTCTTTTCTACAATACCTAAAAAAGGAGGCCTGTGCTTTTATAAAATAAACTGAAAGCACAAATCATATATGAAAATAAGAATATCTCTGGCCCAAATGAATTCGACCGTTGGCGATTATCGAGGAAATGTTGAAAAGATAAAAGATTTCATTTCTAAGGCAGACGAAGAAGGCGCAGATCTAATACTCTTTCCAGAATTAACTCTAAATGGTTATCCTCCCGAAGACTTAATCTTAAAAACCCAATTTCTAAGGGATTCCTTGAGAAGTATTGAGAAAATACAAGATTTTAGCAAATCAAAGGATATAGTAATAATTTTAGGCGCTGTTGATTGGGATGTTGAATCTTACAACACCGCTTTTGTTATTTACAAAGGGGAAATCTACGGTAATTATAAAAAAATGTTCTTACCAAACTACTCTGTTTTTGATGAAAAAAGGTATTTTACTGCCGGTAGAGTACCTCTGTTAGTGGAAATTGAACGGATCAAAATAGGAGTAACAATCTGTGAAGATCTCTGGGTTCCCAATGGACCGGCTGTTTCCTTGGCACAAAACGGTGCCAATTTGATTTTAAATCTTTCTTCGTCCCCTTTTTATAAGGGGAGAAATAAGGTAAGATTCGAAATGCTCAAAACTCGAGCATCGGAGTTATCAAGTTGGATCGCTTATTGTAATAATGTAGGTGGGCAAGATGAGTTGGTTTTTGATGGTGGAAGTGTTGTAATTAACCCATACGGGGAAATAGAATTAAGCGCTCCTTCTTTTAAAGAAGGGTTGTATTTTATAGACATAGACCCCCTAGAACCCACGAGAGCCAATTTAAGGGAAGGAAAAAGGAAACATTACAATCAAACTGCATATTATGAAAGTGTAAATACCATAAAAATAGGGAAAAAAATTAGAGAAAAATCTCCTATAAAAGCAGTCAAATTTGACTCATTTGATCTATACGAGCAATTGTACCTCGCTGTAAAAACAGGGATAAAAGACTACGTTTGGAAAAATGGTTTCCAAAAAGTTGTATTAGGACTAAGTGGAGGAATAGATTCCTCGCTCACAGCCGCTATTGCAGCAGACGCTATTGGTCCTGAAAATGTTTTGGGGTTAATAATGCCTTCTCAATACTCTTCTAAAGGCAGTATCGACGATTCGATAGAACTATCCAAAAATTTAGGAATAAATTACGAAATAATACCAATAAATGACATATACGAAAAATATATTGAAAATTTGAAAGAAAGCTTCAAAAGTACTGAAGAAGACAAAACTGAAGAAAACATTCAAGCAAGGATAAGGGGAAACTTAGTAATGGCATTTTCGAACAAATTTGGATATCTAGCCTTAGCTTGCGGCAACAAAAGCGAAGCGGCTACAGGATACGCCACGTTGTATGGAGATATGGCTGGAGGATTCTCTCCCATTAAAGACTTATACAAAACAGACCTATACAACGTTGCCAGAAAATACAACGAACTGCACGGAAAAGAAATTATTATAAAATCTATATTAGAAAAAGCTCCTTCAGCAGAACTTCGGCCAAATCAAAAAGATGAAGATACCTTACCCCCATATTCTTTACTAGATGAAATTTTATTCAAATATATAGACAGAGAAATGTCTTATGATGAATTACTACAAGAAGGATACGATGAAGGGCTATTGAAAAATGTTATAAACATGGTCAACAAGAACGAGTACAAAAGAAGGCAATCTCCTCCTGGTATAAAACTAACTGAAAGAAGTTTTGGAAAAGACAGAAGGATGCCAATAACCAATAAATATATACCCTGGTAGTGTAGGGGCCGTAGGTCCCTTCTATAAAAGGGCGGGCAGCGGGGTCCAAGAGATTCTCAGTCTTTTCCTTATGGGCGGTCCGCGGGGCAAACCCTTCCCAATTTCCTTAGAAGGGTGGGGAGCGGGGGAAAGGACGCTAAATAAGATCATTAAAACAGGAGAAAAAATCATGGAAGAAGAAGAAAAAGAAAAAGAAAAAGAAAAAAATCAATCCAACGACAGTCTGAAAAACCTAATAATTATAATTGGTACTATGGCGGTCATATATTTTGCAACTTTCATACTATGGAAATTATACGTAGAAAACTTAGAAAGCCATTATTACTATCCATATGTAAAAATCAAAGAAGCCGGGTATGAACGGATTAAAAAAATGCCCTTTACTCCTAAAGGTTACAATATAACTCTAGAAAATAGCAATATTACAAACACTTACACAGTAAAAACAAAGTTTGGTTCATTCAATATTCAAACATTTGATGATAGGTTTTTCTTTTTTGAAAACTCTGATATGATAATAATCTCTTATCCTTCATACGATTTCAGAGGGGTCGAATATTCTGTAATCCTTAAAAATGGAAGTATTTTTAAATTTGTCATAATACCTAACAAGGAAATTGTTGAAGATATTTTTACCTTTGTTGAAAATCTTTTAACAATAAAAATCTTAGAGGTTCCAGAATTAGCAAATTATGATTATATCAAAGAAAGTGAGGACAATTACACCATTGAAAGTAAAGGTCAAGAATTGCATTTGTCAAAAAATTTGATAAGCACAGTAGGTGAATCTCAAGAATATATTTATTTTATGTCGAAAAAGTATGGGCTGATCAATAAGATATACTATTTAGAAAAATCAACCAATAATTTTGGAGAACTAATAATGATATCTGAATCTCAAGAATTATGGATCAATAATTAAAATATTTAGAAATATAAAAAGTTTACGTATAAGCTTTAAATTTTGAAGGGGCATTACCTAATTTTAAAGATTCTATCAAAAGCCGTATTGGGAGGGTAAAAAATGGATTTTATAAGTAAAGTTACCGTTGTTCCAAAAATCCCGGAAAAGATATATGGGATAAAAGAACTCTCTGAAAACATGTGGTGGACTTGGAATTATAAAGCTCAACAATTATTTGAATACATAGACAAAGAACTTTGGCATTCCACTCAGAGAAATCCGATAACTTTTTTGAAGCGCGTGGAACAAAAAAAGTTAAACAACGCCGCTGAAGATTCAAAATTCAATGAACTCTATCAAGAAGTCATGAAAGAATTCTCTGATTATATGAATGAAAGCAGCAACACATGGTTTAGAAAAACCCACAGTACTTTTAAGGAAGGAAAAATTGCATACTTTTGTATGGAATACGGCCTTCACGAGTCTTTCCCTATGTATTCAGGTGGTTTAGGGGTATTGGCTGGAGATCATCTAAAAAGTGCAAGTGATCTAGGTATCCCCCTTATTGCAATAGGCTTACTATACCAAAAGGGTTATTTTATCCAGAAACTTAATTCAGAAGGTTGGCAAGAAAGCATATATTTAGATTACGATTTTTCGGATTTTCCTATACTTCCCGCCAAAGATAACAGCGGAGATGAAATATACGTTGATGTAGACCTATTAGGGAAAAAGCTCTTCGCCAAAGTTTGGCATGTAAAGGTAGGAAGAGTGAGTTTATATCTTCTTGATACAAACCTAATGCAAAATGAACCTGAAGATAGAGAAATAACCTCCACTTTGTATGGAGGAGACATAGAAATGCGGATGAAACAAGAAATACTAATAGGAATTGGTGGAGTTAAAGCAGTAAGGAAATTAGGATACAACCCATCTGTTTGGCACATGAATGAAGGTCACGCCGCATTCTTGGGGCTTGAAAGAATACGTGAATTAGTTCAAGAACACGGTTTGACTTTTCAAGAAGCTATTGAAGCGGTTCGAGCTGGAAATGTTTTTACCACTCACACTCCCGTACCTGCTGGAAACGATGTATTTTCTATTTCCTTAATTGATAAATATTTTGGAGATTTCTGGCCTAAACTCGGAGCTTCAAGGCAGGACTTTCTAAATTTAGGTTTAGAAAAGAAACAAAACTCAGAAGAATTATTTTCAATGACTATTTTAGCCCTAAAACTCTCTGGAAGATCAAACGGGGTATCAAGGCTACATGGAGAAGTGTCGAGGAAGTTGTGGAACCATGTTTGGCCAGGGATTGAATGGTTGGAAGTACCTATAAATTACGTTACCAACGGTGTTCACATAGACACATGGTTAAACCCCAAATTGCAGGAATTTTTAAAAGAATACTTAGGCGCTGACTGGATGTCGAAAATAGATGATCCTGAACTTTGGGGAAAAATTGATAACATCTCTGACCATGAATTGTGGGAAATCCATCAACAACTGAAGAAAGAGTTAATAGAATACATTAGGAAGAGTATAAAAGCACAAAGATCGAGACATGGTGAAACAGTTGAGCAACTCGAAGAAGTAAATCAAATAGGAGATGAAAAAGCCTTAACTATTGGTTTTGCAAGAAGGTTTGCTACTTACAAAAGAGCAGATTTGATATTCAGTGATGAAGAAAGGTTAAAAAAGATTTTGAACGATCCAGATAAACCAGTACAATTAATATTCGCAGGTAAAGCTCACCCAGCAGATAAACCAGGTCAAGAACTCATAAAAAAGATATACGAATACTCAAGAAAACCAGAATTTCAAAATAAGATAATAATTTTAGAAAACTACGATATGGAGATGGCAAGATACTTAGTCTCAGGGGTAGATATTTGGTTAAACAACCCCAGGCGCCCGAGGGAGGCATCTGGAACATCAGGTGAAAAAGCTGGAATGAACGGTGCTATAAACTTCTCTGTATTAGATGGCTGGTGGGTTGAAGGATACAACGGCAAAAACGGATGGGCTATAGGGGATAACAGAGACTACGATGACTTAAAATTACAAGACAAAATAGACAGTGTCTCAATATACAACCAATTGGAAAAACAAATAATACCCATGTACTATGAAAAAGAAGAAGCTAACATTTCAAAAGAATGGGTATCAAGGATGAAAGAATCTATTAAAAGTGTCACATCCTACTTCAACACCTCAAGGATGCTCAAAGAGTACACCCAAAAACTATATATGCCTGCTCTTGAGCAGTACATACGTTTTTCAAGTAATAACTACAAGTTGGCAAAAGAATTTGCCGGTTGGGTTAAATTATTAAAAGAAAACTGGGATTCTATAAAAATACACGTTAAACTTGACCAGGATCTAACCGGAGTAAAAAATGCAGAAGAAGAAATAGGAGTAAAGGCAGAAATATACTTACCAGGTATCGGTCCAGACTCAATCTTACCAGAAGTAGTATTCGCTAGGCTAAAAGATGGTAAAATTGTAAATATAAGACGGTACGACATGAAACTCATCAAAGAAGTGCAAAAAGACACTTATCAATACTCAGTAAAATTCAAAATAGAAGACAGAGGGGAATATGGAATAAATATAAGAGTAACACCTAACAATCCCCTTATGCCCCATAAAAACTACTTGATGGGCCTTGTAAAATATCCTCAATAAGATTATGTAAATTTTTTATCTACCCCCTTGATTTCAATATATTGTAAATGTTATGATATAAATATACAATATATAGACTCAAGGGGGTAATTTTAATGCAAGTTGTAAATAAGTGGATAGAAAAAGAACCATCTCAGAATGCAGTAACTATATTAAGAGACAGGTATTTCTTAAAAGATGGAGAAGGTAATTATTTAGAAAGCACATGGGGCGAAGTTGCAAAAAGAATTGCAAGACATGTTGCTGCAGCTGAGGTAAACTATACCAACGATATAGAAGAAATAAAAAATGCAGAAGAACATTTCTATCAACTAATAAAATCTCGAATTTTCTTACCAAACAGCCCAACCTTATTCAACGCGGGCAAAACAATGGACAGACAGTTATTCAAAAAAGATATAGAAGAAACAACGTTAGAAGACTACAAAACTATTTTCGATTCAAGGACAAAGCACAACATGTTATCCGCATGTTTTGTAATCCCAATGGATGACTCCATGAACGCTATATTTGATGCAGTAAAAAATGCTGCTTTAATAATGAAATATGGTGGAGGAGTAGGATACGACTTCTCTGTTTTACGTCCAAAAGGCTCTTCTATTGCAGGTACAGGAGGAAAATCCTCTGGACCCATTAGCTTCATGCATGTCTTCAACACAGCAGCTTCCACGATAGAACAAGGTGGGGCAAGGCGGGCAGCTCAAATGGCTGTATTAAGGTATGATCATCCGGATGTCTTTGACTTTATCAATTCCAAAAAAGACAACAAAGGAAGCAATGTTTTGAATTATTTCAACATTTCAATAAACATTGACAATCCAAAAAAATTCAAAAAAATGTTAGAAGAAGATGGGGATTTAACGTTGGAACATCCCGCATCATCCATAAAAAAGACAATAAAAGCAAACGATCTAATGAACAAAATGGTCGAAAACGCATGGAAAACAGGAGATCCTGGAATGCTCTTTCTGGGTAGGCACAATCAATACTACGCAATGAGTGAGCACACCCCAGTCACCGCCACAAACCCATGTGGGGAAGAACCACTACCACCTTTTGGAAGTTGTAATCTCGGTTCTATAGACGTTGCAAAATTGGTTGAAGACATGGATTTGGGAAACCCAAACTCGGAAGATGCCTCAGAATTCCAAGAAATAGTATATTGGGCTATTAGATTTTTAGATGACGTCATAGAATCAAACATCTATCCACTAAAAGAAATTGAAGAAATATCGAAAAAGCAAAGATTTATCGGATTAGGAATAATGGGACTAGCCGATGCATTATACAAAAAAGAGCTACCTTACAACTCAGAACAAGCCAGAAAGTTCATGGCAAAATTAACCGCTGAATTAGCGTATTTCTCTCATGTTGCAAGTACTGAATTAGCCAAAGAAAGAGGCAATTTCCCAGACTTTCAAAGGTCCAAATATCCCAACGGTTTTATACCATTTCCCATGTTGGATGACGAAATAGACGAAGACATAAAAGTATGGAATGAAAAAATACGCCAACACTTTCAAGGCGAAGCCACAAAATACAAAAGAAATGTACAAACAAACACCATTGCCCCAACAGGTTCAATATCTAACTTGGCAGACACATCAAGTGGGATTGAGCCAAATTTCTTACTATCCTATGTAAGATACATGACCAACAAAGAAGGAGACAGAGTGCCTCTATCTTACATAAATCCAATATTAATGGAAAAAATAGGTACCAACATGACAGAAGAGTTAAAAGCCGAAATCATTGAAAAAGGCAGTATTCAAAATATAGAAAATATACCAAACGAAATCAAAAAAATATTTGTAACCTCTATGGATATACCACCAAAAGATCATTTATTAGCCCAACACGTAATTCAAAGTTATCTTGATGCATCATGTTCTAAAACTATAAATATGCCTAAATCTTCAACTATAGAAGACGTTAAAGCCATATATCTACAAGCATTAGAATTAAACTTAAAAGGATTAACTATTTATAGAGATGGTAGCCTTGAAACTCAAGTTCTAACCTCCGCTTCCAAAGAAGAAAAACAAACATCTGAAGCACAAGGCAAAAACGTTACCTTCTTTGTACTAGACGAAAAGCATAAACTAAGGGCAAGACCAAGAAAAGAAACTTTACGAAGCGTCACACGTAAGTTCAAGCACGACACTGGAACCGTCTACGTCACTGTTTCTTTCGATGATAGTGGAGAGGCGGTAGAAATCTTTCTATCAGATGGCACAGAAACTGCGGAGGTTATAGGTAGGTTATCTTCAATAGCCCTAAGAGCAGGTGTCTCAACGGACGAAATAGTTGAGCAATTGAAAAAAGTTAAAGGATCGTATTGTAAAAAACTAGCGCAAGAGATAAGCAAAGCCCTCAACGATTTCAACCAGTTATGGGGAACTCAAATAGAAGATTATGAAGTGATAAGAACGGGCACACCTAAAACCAGAGAAGAAGTAGAAAAATTTGTATACGCCAACGATTTAAAATACGAAAAAGGATATTATATTGACTCAGAAGGCAACGTATACTGCCCAAGCTGTTTATCTAAAAATACCCTGGTAAATGAATCGGGCTGTGTCACCTGCACCACCTGCGGATGGTCAAAATGTTCTTAAAAAAATATATATAACAAACATGCAAACCCGGTGGAAATGCTCACCGGGTTTTCGTTTAGTATTTTACATTTTTGAATTGAATCTTAACAAATTCTCAAAGTTTTACTTGACAATCGTAATTTTTTATGATATAGCATTTGTAAGTATCTTATGCTTTTTTATCCAACCTATAAGGAATGGAAACAAACAAAACTTCGTTGCACAACTGCCATTTCTTCTTGTGTTTTATCCTACCTATAAGGAATGGAGGTAGGGGAGAGGAATGGAAACTCAACTTTTCCCCGCAGCTCAGGGGGCAGACTTTCACTTTTTAACCTACCTATGAGGAATGGAGGGTGTGGGGGAGGAATGAAAACGAGTAGTTTATGTTGTATTCTACTCTCTTTAATAAATATCAAAAAATGTCCGTACCAATAAGAACCGTTGATATTTGTAGTAATAAGAATCTTCCTTGTCTTTCCTTAATGCTTCAGAAAAATCCTTATTTAGGTTTAGGGCACCTAGAATTCACCGTTTTCATTTGGAAATATTTGTTACCCAAATAAGAGTTATTTTAAGAGCTTCTTTCGACTTTTCCAAGCTTAGAATTCTCTAACCGAGTGTAGAGTCTTTTGAATAATTTAATTTTTATACAGGATCTTCTTAAAAAAACAAGGGCCCCTCTTAGGAATGATAGAATAAAATTCCAAAAAAATTCGCCTAGGGAATTTTTTTTGAAAATTCCGTCTGTTGCGTGGATGCAGAGGTATTATTGGCTCATGTTGATTTTGCCAGTTTGGGGCTATGATTTACTGCAATATTTTTTGCTATGAATATGAATAATCCAAATGTTTTTGGTGAGTATCAGCGAGAACCCACGACGCTAAAATTGTTAAAGAATATTGTTGGGGCTGTAGACATTTAGTAAATTTTTAAGTATCTGTGATACAATTGCTTTTAGTATTTATTTTCTGCTGTTATTATTGGGGTAGCGGTATGAAAACTTAAGGATTGATTTGTATGCGGTGCCGAAAGTAAAGAAAAGGCTTATATCGCCTGATTATTCTAGTTGTTGGTCGCTTATTCTATGTTGCCTTAAACTGAAACTGGTAGCAGACATAAAAGCAGAATTAGATAATTTTAACCGCACAAGACAACAGGAGCGCCTTAAGGCCATTCCGAATAATCCGGAGTTTGTTGACCTATATGCCAGATAGCTGTCAATCCATAAGAAGTCAAATGGAAGGTTAGAAAGAATGGATTGACACATTATTTCTGTAGTAAACTCTGTAAGGATAAATTCATTAAAACAGGCTACTAGTCTGAAAAGGAGGTTAATAATCTATGAAACACAGAAACCGTCAAACGAAACATAATATGAATGCCGAACACACAAAGCATACCGATGGTGGTGGGCATGCCTCACATCACGCACACATGGTGGCTGATTTCAGGAAGAGGTTCTGGGTATCATTAATCCTGACTATCCCCGTTCTTCTACTTTCTCCACTTATCCAATCTTTTTTCGGCTATTCCATAGATTTTGCGGGTTCGATGTTTTTTCTTTTTGGCCTTTCTTCATTTGTCTATTTCTACGGTGGCTGGCCGTTTTTAGAGGGACTGTTTCAGGAGTTAAAAAAGAAACAACCCGGTATGATGACGCTCATTGCGCTGGCCATATCTGTCGCCTATTTTTACAGTAGTGCGGTTGTCTTTGGAGTTGAAGGAAAAGTATTCTTTTGGGAATTAGTTACCCTTATCGATATTATGCTCCTTGGACACTGGATAGAGATGAAATCTATTATGGGAGCGTCACAGGCTTTGGAGGAACTGGCGAAACTTATGCCGTCAGAAGCCCATCGTCTAAAAGAAAGTGGAGATATAGAAGAGGTCAAGATTGAAGATTTGCAATCACAGGATAAAGTGCTAATCAAACCAGGTGAAAAAATTCCGGTTGATGGGATAGTTCTCGAAGGCGAATCGGATGTTGATGAATCGGCTATAACCGGTGAATCAAAGCCGGTAAGCAAAAAAAAGGATGATAAGGTTATCGGTGGCGCGGTCAACGGAGAAGGTTCCCTTACTGTCCAAGTAACCAAGACCGGCAAAGATTCTTATCTTTCCCAAGTGATAGAGTTAGTAAGGATTGCCAGTGAAAGTAAATCTAGGGCGCAAGGATTAGCGGATAAGGCGGCTTTCTGGTTGACAATAATTGCTATTACGGCAGGTGCAGCAACCCTTATAACCTGGCTTGTATTAGGTAAAGAATTTGTATTTGCTTTGGAACGTATGGTTACTGTCATGGTTATTACTTGCCCGCACGCCTTAGGTCTGGCTATACCGCTTGTTATCTCTGTAATTACATCTATTTCGGCTAAGAACGGCCTTCTGATTAGGAATAGAACTTCTTTTGAAGGTGCTCGTAATATTGATGTTGTCGTTTTTGATAAAACAGGTACATTAACCAAAGGGGAATTCGGGGTATCGGACATTGTTACGTTTGGCGGCTGGAAGGAAGACGAGCTTTTACGTGATGTCGCTGCCATTGAAACAAATTCCGAACACACGATTGCCAAAGGAATCGTGAAAAAAGCAAAAGAAAAGAAGCTGGATTTACCTAAGGTAGAAAATTTCTCAAGTCTGCCAGGGAAAGGCGCTAAAGCGCGTATTCAGGGCAAACAAATTTTTGTTGGAAATAAAGGGATTTTTGAAATTGCCGAAGTATCTTCAACGGACGATGCGCAAAAACAGGCTAACGAGTTTGCTTCTCAGGGAAAGACACTGGTCTTTGTTGCTTCAGAAAACAAGATTCAGGGGATCATCGCTCTCTCAGATATCATCAGAGATGAATCAAAAGAAGCGATTAAGAGACTCAAAAAGCAAGATATAAGTGTTTCGATGATTACTGGCGATAATCAGGCAACCGCTAAATTTGTAGCCGATCAATTGGGTTTGGACAGTTTTTTTGCCGAAGTTTTGCCCGATAAGAAATCCGAGAAAATAAAAAAACTTCAAAGCGAAGGTAGAAAAGTTGCGATGGTGGGTGATGGTGTCAATGATGCGCCTGCTCTGGCTCAGGCTGAAGTGGGAATAGCCATAGGGGCAGGTACGGATGTAGCTGTTGAAACAGCCGATGTGGTATTGATCGAGAATGATCCCAGAAATGTATTGGATATCATCCGGCTCTCGGCAATTAATCATCGCAAAACTGTCCAAAATCTTGCTTGGGCTACAGGCTATAACGTTTTTGCCATACCTCTAGCGGCCGGGGTCTTGTATAGTTATGGAATTATTCTCGCTCCAGCTATGGGGGCTATTCTCATGTCCCTTAGTACAGTAATTGTCGCGATTAATTCTAGACTGATAAAATTTCAAAAGGAATACTAACATGAAAGCACATGTTGATCAAGATGGGTGGAGGAATGAGAGACAAATTGTCCGAGTATTACATTTGAAGAACTAAAAAAATATTGAAGTGGTTATAGAAAGCTTATTCCCAACTAATGTAAAATATTTGAGATGTAATTGTGCTCTAAAAAATATCACTCCCTTGTTGTAATTTTTATCAATAAGGAGTGATATATTTTTCCTGAGTTTGACAGTTACAAAAACGTAAGAATTCTAAAACAGCCATGAATAATTGAAAAAAGCTCTTTTTGCTTTCTCTGTTTTTCAAAAGTGTCACTACATCAAAACATTTTTTACAAAAAAATAGGTGTTTTATCCTCTCAAACCCGCTTTCTTCCGTTCGGTTTACTGAAAAATCGTCTCTCAACTTTCAAAGTCCGGAAAAAAAAATATATATATATACAACAAATATTCAAACCCGGTGGAAATGCTCACCGGGTTTTTATATCGTAAATACGACTTAGCTATAATAATTTTAATGACCTAGATTTATTATCAGAAACTATTCTTTATCTACTTTTTTACTGCTAGAATAACTAATTACCTTGACATCTTCTACAGTAATTAATCCATCTTTAACTAATTCCTGGACCTCAGGTAATATTTTTTCAATCTTTTCAGCCTCATCTACCACTTCTATTATCAAAGGAAGATCTGAGGATAATTGTAAAATATGTGCACTTTCTATTCTACTATTTAAGCCGAAACCTTCTATGCCTCTAATGACAGTAGTACCAGCCATCCCAGCCTTTTTAAACTTCTTAACTAAAACGTAGTAAAGTGGCTAATGATTCCATTTATCTGTTTCACCAATATATATTTTAAAATCTTGCCTTCTCCTGAATATTGCATGATTTTCTCCTTTCTATGGACTACCTAGCAATTTAAATAAATTTATTGAGAAAACGGAATTAGCTAATAGCCTTTGCTAGAATAATGCCTCCCATAACAGAAACAAGACCTAAAAGCAAATTCGAAAGGATATTCATTCCAGCAAAGAACCAATCACGTTCTTCAATAAGAACAACTGTCTCATAACTAAAGGTAGAAAAAGTAGTCAGAGCACCGATAAATCCTGTGGTGATTGCCAATCTAAGGTAAGGATGAGTTAAACCTTTCTCTAGGGAAAAGGTCATTATAAATCCAAGAAGAAAAGACCCAAGAACATTAACTATTAAAGTACCATAAGGCAAAACACCCTCAAGTTTCAAGCTTACCCACCTCGAAGGCAAAAATCGATTAATCGCTCTAAAAAATCTTCCTAACCCTACAAAGAAAATTTCTACCATATTTGGCTCCTTTCTTTTTCCAAAGATCTTTTAACATTATTATAGGTTCTCTTCCAAAAAGTGTGGGTAGAAAAAATGAAATATGAACAAGTGATTAAATAATCTGGTATCATGTGCAGAAACCTTTCTACCGTTTAAAGAAAGATACACTGAAAAAAATAGTGATCCAAAAGACATAGAGTCCATATGCATGGATATGTCGGTACCTTTCGAAGCTGGAGCAAGGAAGCATTTCCCAAAAGCAAAGATAATATTTGACAAATTC
Source organism: Petrotoga sp. SL27 (assembly GCF_002924605.1). NCBI lineage: Bacteria > Thermotogati > Thermotogota > Thermotogae > Petrotogales > Petrotogaceae > Petrotoga > Petrotoga sp. SL27. The sequence continues at coordinate 29,844 of NZ_JAIP01000027.1, forward strand.
CATGTGCTTAATGTATTAAGTGTCCAACTTGATAAAGTGAGAGCCGGTTTTCTGTTTTTCTTTATTGCCCTTGGTAAACTTAATTTAACTCCAGCTTAATTACCCACTATTTTCGTGATAGAACCTTACTTCTTAATAGATTATCAAGTTAATTTTTTAATAAGATTTGTTTATATTATTATATCATAAATTAAAAAAACAAAAAAACAGCGCATTAGATAATATTATATGTCCGTGAAAAAGATTGGTTAGATCATAATTTGAACCTTTGAGGGGTAAACCCCTCAAACTCCCCAAAACCGAAGATGGTCTTTAATTCTTAAAATTCTGAATCACACAATCCTGTGATTAGGGGTAAACCCCTCAAACTCCTCGAAAACTAAAATCTCTTTTTTTAAAAGATCTTTGTTTGCACAAAGCTGCAAACAAATGATATCATATCCTTGACTTTTTTAAGTTAAGAAGACAGATTTTCTTAATCTACCGAGTAGTTTGTTGAAGTCATACATTGTCATCTTGATAACGATGAGAGTATACTTAAAGTATTTTTTGAAAGGTAAAAGGGAACAACGATGTTAGCCTTTCAAGAAGTAGGTCTTACAAGAAGAACGCTAACTCTCATGTGGAACAAGTAATGGGGATAATCGTTTTTCCTTTATGCTAAATAAAAGCTTATTTTGATAAAGCAAATATAGTTCACAAACACTTTGAAATATTGGGTATATTGAGGTTAGAAAAGTCTTATTTTCAGAAGATTAACGAATTTTAGATTTTTTGATGATATAATGGGGTTGAAAACAAATTATCAAAATCATGGGAAATAGGAAGAAGATTTGGAACGTTTTTAATATTTCAATAGTTAAATAACTCACTGAGAAGGAGATCAGGATGATAATTGAAAGAGTTATAGAAGAAGCACAGCCTTATTTAGAAGGAATAAAAATAAAAGATGCGGTTATAGGAATTTAACTTATTGGTTTGGAACTTAGTAACAATTATATGGGTGTAAGTTATGTTCTAAGTGAGAATTTAAAAATCAGGTTGCTCTATTTTCCCGTATGCTCAAGATATTATTGGTAAAGATAGTTTAGAGATTGCCGAATGGGCTCTCACGGGTCAAGATGATTTGCAAAGGTCTATTGGAGTTGCTGTGTTGACAGCTGCTTCACGCTCCCTTCCTTTGGTTGATGTAGATACTTCTATTCACCCCTTTTCTATTGAAATTACTCCAGAGGATAATGTTTGCTCGATAGGTTATATTCCTCAAGTTATTAATATGTTCAATGGAATGGTCAAAAATGTATTTATTTTTGACCGGGGAGTTTCGCAAAAAGGTGGCATTTTTGGGAAAGTCCTCCCTGAGGAGGAACAAAAGGACATACTTCCAAAATGTGAAATTGTTTTTTTGAGTGGGACTACTATTATAAACCACAGCCTAGAGTATCTTTTGAGTTTATGCAAAAATACCCGAGAAATAGTTTTAATTGGGGCATCAACTCCGATGTTTCCCAACGCGTTTGTTGGAACAGGGGTAAGTATTTTAGCAGGTTCTTGGTGGGATGAAAGGGAAAAAGACAAAATCTTTCGAAATATTTCACTCGCAGGGGGTATAAGCCAGATATCCAAATTTGCAATTAAAAAGAATGTAAGAGTACAAAAAAGCTTGTAAGAAAAGAAACTTTTAACACAGAATGAGGTGGCTGAAATGGAACAATCTTTCTTTCATGTTTATACTGGCAACGGTAAAGGCAAAACAACAGCAGCTTTAGGGCTTTCTGTTAGAGCGGCGCTTTCAGGTAAAAAAGTCTTTTTTGCACAGTTTATAAAAGGCATGGAGTACAGTGAGTTGAAAGTGAGCCAATATTTTAAGAACATTGAAATTCAACAGTTTGGTAGAGACTGTTTTATATACAAAAAACCAACAGAAGAAGACATAGAGGCAGCCAGTAAGGGTATGGATGTTTGTGAGAAGGTTTTAAAAGGTTATGAATACGATTTGGTTGTGTTGGATGAATTAAATATTGATTTATACTACAAATTGATTCGGCTGGGTAGAGTTGTAAAAGCGATCAGAGAAAGGACTCCATCGATAGAGGTTGTAATAACTGGAAGATATGCCCCAGAAGAAATTATAGAAATAGCGGATTTGGTTACCGAGATGAAAGAGATTAAACATTATTACAACCAAGGTGTTCAAGCAAGAAAGGGTATAGAGTTTTAAATAACAGTGAAAATTTAAATAAGCCAAGTTTCTTCGAAGGTTAATTATTTTTGGTATTCAAAATATAATTTCCTGTTTTACTTTATTAATATGCATAATAAAAAATAATGGTATAATATTGTGAACAAAATTATTTTTAGTCTCAATAAAAAAGGAGGAGATTTTTATTTCTGATTATCCAAATTTTCACACAGTGGCTATCGAGTATATGAATGATTCAAATTTAGTACATGAGGACCATCTTCACCCTGAAGTTATTTTGTGGGTGAATTTTAGTGAAGAATCTAAGAAAGAATTTTTGGAGAAGATAAAAGAACTTGATGAAGAATTGGCTCAGGATATCAATGATCACCTGTCACAATTCAAAGTTGAAGAAGAAGTGGTTCCAGTTAACCTACCACTAGATGTGGATACCGAAGAAGAATTCGACGATTTTTTGTACTTCTTAGGTGAATTGACAGATATCGTTGATTTAAAAGCGTATTCAGTGATTACTGAAGTTTCCCTAGCCGATGAAGAGAGTGAGAAAGAAGGTTCTGAAGATCTATATGATTTCCCTGCGATATTCAGCGAGGAGAAGGAAGGTAGCTGCTATTTAACGGTGTTTGATTGGGATTTAAAAGAAATGGAAGAGTATTCTGGTAAGTTTGAGAAAAACGAAGAAGATATTGAAGGTTTGAGATTTCCTTTCTTTCAAAGCTAACACTCTGAAAAAACCCTCTAGATCCAAAAAGAGGGTTTTTATACTTGTTAAAGTTAGAATGAGGTGAGATATAGGGGGGCTTAACATTGATAAAAGCGATAAATTTAACAAAAAAATTTAAAGATTTCACCGCGGTTGATGGAATCAACTTAAACATAAAAACAGGGGAAATTTATGGTTTTCTTGGCCCCAACGGTGCAGGGAAAACTACAACGATAAGGATGCTCACAGGAACATTAAAACCAACCTCTGGTCAAATTTTCATCATGGATAAAGATTACAATAATTACGAATTGGAGATAAAAAGAGAGATTGGGGTTGTGCCTGATGAACCAAAAATGTATGAGAATCTCAAAGGCAGTGAATACATAGAATTTGTAATGAACGTATACAAATTAAATTCAGATGAAATTCATTCCCGATTTAACGAGATATGTGACGCCTTTGGGATAGATTACCTCAACGATTACATAGGTGATTATTCTCATGGTATGAAACAAAAATTAATGGTTGCCTCGGTTTTAATGAGAAAACCAAAGGTGATTTTTTTAGACGAGCCAACCGTAGGTTTGGATGCCAGAGCAGCGAGGATACTCAAAGAACTTTTACAAAAATACAAGAATGAAGGCTCTTCGATATTTTTTACCACACATATTCTTGAAATAGCAGAAAAGATGTGTGACAGAATTGGAATAATCGATCATGGTAGAATCCTTGCTGAAGGTAATTTAGAAGAATTGAGATCTCTATCTAAACTAGGAAATAAGAGCTTAGAAGACATTTTCTTGGAATTAACAGGGGGTAGTGAAGTAAAAGAAATAATTGACGAACTTTAGAGGGGAGGTTCTGAGACAATAATGAATGAATTGAAATTGTTGTTAAAATTCTCCTATAAAAACAAATCTCGACCGACAAAAAACAGAAAAGGGATAGAAAGAGGTTCAGGTATGCTCTCAAGTGTAATGAGCTATCTGATTGTCCCAATAATTTTTTTAGCTGTTATTATTCCAACGTTGCTTGCAGCAACAGGTTCTTTTAATTTAAATATTCCGTTGAATCAAATGGGTTTGGACTCTAATTATACTTTGCTAGAACTAATGTTCGCGCCTTCCTTTTTACTTGTAAGTGCGATTTTTGTTTTACAATTTTCCCCATTAATTGTAACTACACTTTTCGATAACGATATGATGGACAACCTTTTAACCATGCCTATTAAAAGATCAACCCTCTTTTTTTCTTCTACCATAGATAGTTTAATTATGTCTGGGATAGGAAGTGGTGCTTTCTTATCAATTGTTATTTCGTATATGATTTTAAAAGGTTCAAATGTTATTCTATCTATATTTAGTATTATAGGGTTTTTTCTTTTTTTGATCTCTATATCGATTGTAATAGGATTAATGATGTCTTTCTTTGTTGGTAAAACATCTGCAAAAAGAATTGCTCAATTAACATATTTCATAGGCATTATCTTTATGGTCCTAATACCGCAATTTCTCCCACGTATGATGACTAACGATCCACAAAACCTTGTGGAAGGCATGGGGAACTCTCTTAAAGTATTTATGAGTCCTTTTTGGCCACATGCTCAATTCATCAACGCTATAAACGGCAGTATCTTTTCTCTTATATTCATCTACGCTGTTTCAATATTGTTCTTTTACTTGGTATACAGATACTCGAACAATCTCGATTTCTCAACCTCTAGGAAAAAATCAAAGGTTAAAAAAATTGAAAAGTTTAAAACCAAACGTCTGCCTCTTTTTGAAAAAGATAGAAAACTCCTTTTTAGAAACTCACAATTGATTTTTATGATGATTTATCCACTCGTGTTTCCATTCATATTCTTTTTCACAGGTATTCAAGATTTAACTTACATAGCGTTGTTCTTTATGTTTATTGCATCAAATTATTCGGCTATGATTTCTGCATATATGTTGACTGAAGAATTAAAAATCTGGCCAGTTCCAAAGTTGTTTCCTTTCAAAACAAGAACTATGGTTAACTCAAAAATAATGATTACTACAGGTCTTTATACAGTTGAGTTTATCGCTCTTACAATAGTTTTCTCACTTCTGCTAAAATTTAGTTTCTTTGATTTGGTACTAATAATTCCTACTGTCATATTATTGTACTATTCATCGCTATTAGGAGCAAGAATCTTTCTCAGTGATCCCAAAAGAGATGTATCCCAGATGAACAAGGTGTTCAAAGGGAAAGAAGTACTGATTATAGAATTGATAACAATGGGGTATGCTATGGCTATTTTTGGCTTACTATTTTTTTATGACTTAATGCTTGTCCAAGGTCCATTGTGGATCTTCAAAAATATAGGTATGCAACTTACGTCTTTAATAATATTAGGAACAGTGGCAGTGCTATTGTTTGTAATATTATGGTCTATCGGGAAAGAACAAAGAAAGATAAACCAGTACATAGAAGCAATGGAATAAAATCCAAATTTTGAATCTGAAAAAAATAGTAATAAATTTTTTAATAATTTAATGAGCCCCTATGTAAATTACAAGAGGGTTTTTCTTATATAATGGAATGTGTGCTATTATATATTTAAGAAAGATCTTCACTTTAGGGTGGACTGCGCTGGGAAAATTATTAATATTTAAAAAATTTGAAAGTATTAATTAGGGGTGAGAATTATGATTGATTATCCAGAGTTTCACTGTTCAATGACTTTTTTGATGAGAGCTGAAGATATATTGATAGATCACGATCATGTTCCAGAAATTAGGTTTCCTATATTTAAATAGTTGCTAAATCGATTTTTCTATAGGGTTAGTAAAACATCAAAAATGGGAGGGATATAATTTTGAAAATAAGTATAATAGGAACGGGAAGAGTTGGTTCAAGTACCGCTTTTGCTTTAATAAATTCAGCAGTTGCTGACGAGATAGTTCTTTACGACCTCAACAAAGAAATGGCAGAAGGTGAAGCAATGGATTTACTACATGCTACAACCTTTCACAAAAGAATGATTATAAGGGCTGGCGAATATAGTGATATAGAAGGAAGCGATATAGTAATAATTACAGCAGGAGCTGCTCAAAAGCCTGGTGAAACGAGATTAGATTTGACCATAAAAAATGCTAAAATAATAAAAGGCATTTCAGAAAATATAAAGAAATATGCTCCAAATACGTTGGTAATAAATATTACGAACCCTGTTGATGTTATGAGCTATGTTGTGTGGAAAGTAACAGGCTTTGAATCTAAAAGGGTAATTGGAACTGGCACAATATTGGACACCGGAAGATTAAGGGCTTTAATAGGAAAAAATTGTGGTATATCTCCAATGAGTGTACATGCCTATATAATAGGGGAACATGGTGACTCGGAGTTGGCAGCGTGGAGTTCCGCGATGATTGGAGGCGTTCCGATTAAAGGTTTTTGCCGCAATTGTCCGTACAAGAACAGTTGTAATATCGATCTAAATAAGATTTTTGAAGATGTAAAAAATTCTGCCTACAATATAATAAACAAAAAAGGTGCAACTAATTATGGGATAGCTTCGGCAACAACTGCGTTAGTAGAATCGATAATAAAGAATGAAGGTAGGGTGTATACACCTTCCGTGCTGCTGGACGATATCTACATAGGATATCCTGCGGTAATAAACAAAGGTGGAGTAGAACGAACTATCGATATAACTTTGAATGAGGAAGAAACAGAAAAGTTTGAAAGATCAAAAAGCATAATTAAAGAGTATCTTGAATCAATCAAAAACTTACTTTAAGGGGAGAACAACTATGAAAAAGGTTGTAGGTATATTTTTAATGTTTACAATGATTTCTATGACACTCTATTCAATCGAATATGTAACCCTATCATCAGAATTAACAGAAAACTTAGGTGGAAGGGTAAGTATTCCATTTTTTTACGGTACAAAGGATGCACCTAGTGCTTTTCTTTTAAATAGTTATTTAGCTAAAGATGTTGAAAATTTCTTAAGTCAATATCTCGATCAACTTTATGGTCTTAGAAATAGTATAGACGAATCTGAGGAACCATACGTTCAAGTAGTTATAGAATCGGAAATAGGATTTGTTTCAAATAGTTTTGTGAGTTTTTACGCTGACTATTTGTCTTATGTCTATCATCAGGCTCATCCAATGACTACAAGAAAAACGTACAATTATGATCTAACTCTCAGTAAATTTCTCAATTTATACGATTTCTTGGGTTTATATAGTGATCACAGAGGTCAATCTTTTAAAATAATCAAAGAACATATAATTGAAGAAATAAATGCAAATCCTCAAATTTATTTTAATGAAAGTATAGATACAATAGGGTATGATCGAGATTATTATATTACAAATGAAGATTTTGTTGTAGTCTATCAACTTTACGAAATTGCACCATATTCATCCGGTATAAGAGAGTTCAAAATACCTCTTGAAGAATTGGGAATAGAAATTCAGTAGAAATGTCAGCTAACTGTGGGTGGGGAGCAGGGCAAAGGGATTAAAACACCTTTTTCCTTGTGAGTGGGCTTGTGTGGGATAAAGGGATTAAAACACCTTTTTCCTTATGGGTGGGCTTGTGTGGGATAAAGGGATTAAAACATCTTTTTCCTTATGGGTGGGCAGCGGGGTGAAAGGGCGCTAAAGTAAGGTTTAGAACTTCTAAAAAAACATTAACAAAAATAATTAATGGAGGGAAAACAACAACATGGATTTAATAGAAATAATCAAGCAAAGAAGAAGCATCAGAAAGTTCAAGCAAGAGACCATCGATGATGAAATATTGAAAGATTTAGTAGATTGTGCAAGGTTAGCACCTTGCGCTTCGAATAAACAACCTTTAGAGTTTATAATTGTAAAAGATAAAGAAATCTGCAACAAAGTCTTTGAAAATTTAAGTTGGGCTGCCTACATATCCCCAAAAGGAACCCCTAAAGAAGGAGAAAAACCAACCGCATATATTATTATTTTAGTCAACAAGCAGAGAGCCACGAAGTGGATTGGTCACGATGTAGGAGCAGCGTTTGAAAATATTTTATTAGCTGCGTGGTCAAAAGGAATAGGCGGATGCCCCATTGTTTCTATAAATAGGGAAAATTTAGGAGAAATTTTAAAAGTACCACAAGACTATGAAATCAACACTGTAGTTGCCTTAGGTTATAAAGGGCATGAATCTTTTGCAGAGGATAACGATGATACCGTAAAATATCACATGGATGAAAAAGGTAATTTTCATGTTCCAAAAAGGCCCCTTGAAAAGGTTATTCATTTTGATAAATTTTGATTATAATTATTGTATGCGAACCTAGGAGGATAATAAATGGCTCAAAATAATCTTGATACCAAAGCTTTAGAGAATTGGCTTTGGGAAGCTGCTTGCAAAATAAATGGTCTGAAGTTGCTAAAAAATCTACAAATATTGGGGAATATTTAACTGACTTTGTACGAACGGTCGCGAGAATACCTTAAAAGAAATATTGAAAAAAACTAAAGGGGTGGAAGTTTTGTTCGAAATTTCCGAGAAAAAGAAGTTAGCTCAAGATGTGTACAGTGTTTGGGTTGAAGCACCAAAGATAGCAGCACATGCTCAACCTGGTCAGTTTGTTATAGTTATAGCTGACGAAGATGGAGAAAGGATTCCTTTAACTATAGTGGATAAAACTCAGGATAAAATAAGACTCATATTTCAAGTGGTTGGTAAAAGTACGAGGAAAATGGCGACTTTTGAAAATGGTGATGTATTTGCCCACGTCGTTGGCCCTTTGGGTAATCCTTCAGAAATAGATTATTATGGGACGGTATTGTTGATTGGTGGAGGTATAGGTGTTGCTCCAATTTTACCTATTTTAAAGGCTTTGAAAGAAAAAGGCAACAGGGTCATATCAATTATGGGAGCAAGGACCGCTGATCTTTTAATTTTAGAAGATGAGTTTACACAGCTTTCTGATAAGTTGATAGTAACAACAGATGACGGATCAAAAGGCATAAAAGGTTTGGTTACTGATGGTATGAAAAAAGTAGTTTCAGATGGAGAAAAAATAGATAAGGCTTGGGCTATTGGACCAGTTATTATGATGAAGTTTGCCACAAAGACAGCTCAAGAACTTGGGTTTCCAATAATAGTGTCTTTGAACCCAATTATGGTAGATGGAACAGGAATGTGTGGGGGGTGTCGGGTAACAGTTGGAGATAGCGTTAAATTTGCCTGTGTGGATGGTCCTGAGTTTGATGGTGAGCTCATTGAATGGGATGAATTGTTAAAGAGACTGGGGCAGTACAAAGTCGAGGAAAAGGAGTCTTTAGAAGAAAAAAAGAAAAAACGTCCAAAAAAGATTTTGAGGAATAAAGTTCCTGTGAAAAAACAACCTCCCGAAGAGAGAAAGCACAATTTTCAAGAGGTTGCATATGGTTATTGTTTGGAAGAGGCTATGATGGAAGCCGATAGATGCTTACAATGTCCTGATAGTGCATATAATTGTATAAAAGGATGTCCCGTTGGTATAGATATACGAGGTTTTATAAGAGAGTTGAGAGAAGGTAATCTTGCCAAGTCCGCAGAAATACTGAAGAGTTACAATAATTTGCCTGCTATTTGTGGAAGGGTTTGTCCGCAAGAGAACCAGTGTGAAGGTGCATGTACCTTAGGTAAATCAGGTACCTTTGAACCAGTTGCCATAGGTAGATTAGAAAGGTTTGTGGCGGATTGGGGAAGAGTTCAAAGAAAAAATGAAAAGAATGATATCCAAGTGTCAAAAAACAATATCAAAGGAAAGGTTGCTGTTGTGGGGGCAGGGCCTGCTGGGCTAACGGTGGCAGCAGATCTGGCAAAGATGGGATATTACGTTAAAATTTTTGAAGCTTTGCACAAACCCGGAGGGGTGTTGACCTACGGTATCCCTGAGTTCAGACTTCCAAAAGAGATAGTTTTTGAAGAAGTAGAATATGTGAAATCGTTGGGAGTAGAAATTGAGACAGATGTTGTTGTGGGAAAGACAATTACAATAGACGAAATGAAAGAAGAGTTCGATGCTATATTTATAGGTACAGGTGCGGGAACCCCCAAATTCTTGAATATTCCTGGAGAAAATTTGAATGGGGTTTATTCTTCAAGTGAGTTTTTAACAAGGGTTAATTTGATGAAAGCATATGAATTCCCTTTGGTTGATACACCCGTTAAGATAGGAAAACACGTGGTAGTTGTTGGCGGGGGTAACGTTGCGATGGATGCTTCAAGATCGGCGTTAAGGCTTGGTGCTGAAGCCGTCACAGTAGTGTATAGAAGAACGGAGCAAGAGATGCCTGCAAGAAAGGAAGAATATGAGAACGCAGTTGAAGAAGGAATTAATTTTATGTGGCTGACTAATCCAATAGAGTGTAAAGGAAACGAAAAAGGAGAATTGACAAGCGTAATTTGTCAAAAGATGAAGCTTGGAGAGCCCGATTCTTCTGGCAGAAGGAGACCTATACCAATTGAAAACAGTGATATTGAAATACCTGCAGATCTTTTTATAGTAGCTATAGGTCAAGAGTCGAACAAGGTTTTACTCAACGCATTTCCTGAATTGAAGCTGAATAAATGGGGGTATATAGAGGCAGATCCCGTTACCGGCGTTACTTCTGTAGAAGGAGTCTGGGCAGGTGGAGACATAGTTACAGGGGCTGCAACCGTTATCGAGGCAATGGGAGCAGGTAAAAGAGCTGCTAAGGCAATAGATGAATATATTTCGTCGAAGGTAGGAAAATTTTGATGGATTTTGAGAAAGAAAATAGAATGATGGTTGAGTATCAACTTAAAAGGAGAGGTATCACCGATAAAAAGGTTCTGAATGCCTTTTTGAAGGTTAAAAGACATTTGTTTGTTCCAAAAAATCATGAAAGGTATGCATATGATGATTGCCCTTTGCCTATTGGCGAAGGACAAACTATTTCTCAGCCTTATATAATTGGCTTGATGCTTCAACTATTAGAGTTAAAAGAAAACGATGTAGTTTTAGAAATTGGTACTGGTTCTGGTTACCAAACGGCTTTACTGGCAGAGATTGTACGTCTTGCTTATACTATAGAACGAAACGAAACGTTAACCCAAAGAGCCAGAAGTAAATTTGAGGAATTAGGATATACAAATATTGTTTTAGAGGTTGGAGATGGAACAAAAGGATGGACAAAAGAAAAGATTGAGTTTGACGGAATTATAGTTTCAGCGGCAGCTCCAAAAGTTCCTGACCCTTTGCTTTCGCAACTTAAAGTGGGAGGAAGAATGGTAATTCCAATCGGTTCTAAATCTTTTCAGCGTTTACATAAAATAACCAAGTTAGAAGATGGAAATACAAAGGTTGAATACTCTGATGGTTGTATGTTTGTGCCTTTAATAGGTGAATATGGTTGGTGAGAGTGTTTATTAAAATATAAAATATCCCGCAGGAAGCGGGATATTTTGATTAATATGGGAAGGTAATCTCAGGAACCTCAAACGAACCTATTTTTGAAGGATCTGAAGGTATTTTCAATTTGTCTTCTTTTATCAATTTTTTTAGATATTCGATTTCGACAAAATATCTAATGGGCACCATGCTTCTTGTGTACTTCATAGGAGTTATACTTACACCGTCTTCTTTCATACCTAATCTAAAGACACCAGATTCGAAGGTTCTTATGGACATGGCGGCTTGAATGCCTTCGAAAGCAGCTGTATCGACCCTTTTCATTGCACTTGTCAATACGTAGCCCGGAGCCATGTAATCTTGATCTACATCCACACCTATTGCAAAAAAGTTTTTATCTAATTCATAGTATTTATCGATGATTTGTACTAAGGGGGCATTTGGAGGGAGATTATATAGATTACTTCCTTTTTCTTTAGCAGCATCAATTACTCCGTTACCTGTTGGACCTGCAGCATGAAAGACAATATCAGCGCCATTTTCCATTTGTGTTAGAGCCAGATTCTTTCCTAAAGCAGGGTCGTTAAAGGTGTTAGCATAGCCCGATATAACTTGAATATTTTCATTATGTAATTCATTGTATACTTTAACTCCTGCTTTGAATCCTGCTTCGAATTTGGTAACGGCAGGGACTGGAACTCCTCCTATAAATCCAACTTTTCCAGTTTTGCTCATCATAGCGGCTAAGTAACCAGCTGGGAAACTGGATTCATGCTCGTTGAAAACATAGCAAACAACGTTTGAGGGGACTACTTGTCCAGGAGATGGTTCGATATCTATTCCTACAAAATAAACCTCAGGAAATTGAGGAGCTACATTGAATAAAACATCCGTCATCATGAAACCAACAGCGATTACCACGTCTGAATCCCTTGCAGCATTGGAAAGATTTGGTAAATAATCTGTCTGTTCAGATGATTGGATTACGGCGATTTCTACACCTAATTCATTCCTGGCTCTTAAAACTCCTTGCCATGTTCCGTCGTTGAATGATTTGTCTCCTAGTCCTCCTACGTCGGTAACCATGGTTACTTTGAAAGCGAAAGTCGTTGAAAATAAAAACAACACAGTAAAGAAAACACTTAGATACTTTTTCATAAAAATCGCCTCCTATGTGGTTTATAATATTATAGCATATTTATGGTTTAAAGTTTTAAGAGAGGTAATTTTATGATTTGATGATAAAATATAATAAACAACAAAGTAGTGAGGAGATGCTTATGAAGAAGGTTCTATTGATATTTTGTATATTACTTCTTCCTTTTTCCCTTTCTCTATCTTTTAATTTTCCAAGCTTTATCTGGAATTACGTTAGCAGTCATCAAACAGATGAACAAATTTATTGGAAAGTCAACTATACCCAAAAATTAATAAAGCTTATTGAAGATTATTTGCCATTTTTAGAAAAATCAGGCATATCTCTTCCTATAACTTCAAATGTTGAAGTTCATTTTATTGATGTTGGCCAAGGTGATTCAGTTTATATAAAATTACCAAATAATGTTGATATTTTAATTGACGGTGGTAATAATTGGTATGGTGACGATGTAGTTACTTACCTCAAATCCCAAGATGTTGATGATATAGAGTATTTGATAGCTACTCATCCTGATGCAGACCATATAGGTGGGTTAGATGATGTTTTAAAAGCTTTTGAAGTTGAAAATGTGTATGCCCCGGATGTTTCCCACACCACGAAAACCTATAATGATTTTGTTTTAGAAGTGAGAAACGAGGGAACCTACATTAAAACAACTAAGGCTGGAATGACTTTAATTAATTCCGCATTAGCGGCTGTGATAGGTTGTCCTTCATTCAGTATTGTATATTTTCTTGGACCGGTGAAAAATTATGGAACAGATCTTAATTCTTGGAGTGCTGTTATGAAGTTAGATTTTGGAAATTCTTCTTATCTTTTTACTGGAGATGCCGATAGAATTTCTGAAAAAGATATGATAGATAACGGTATGTTTTTAAAAGCAGATGTTCTTAAGGTCGGCCATCATGGATCCTATTCATCAACTTCTAAAGAGTTTTTAAAGGAAGTTAGTCCAAAATATGCGGTTATCTCTGTTGGTAAAAATAATAATTACGGTCACCCAGCACAGGAAATATTAGAAGGATTAGAAATGTATAAGGTAGATCTTTTTCGTACAGATTTGCAGGGACATATTATAGCTATTAGTGATGGGAATAAAATAAATTTTAACGTTGAACCAATTAACACGGTTAATCTTATGGAAGATGCTCAAGAATCAGCACCACAAAAAACTTCTATATTGATTACGAACTTAGATGTTTCTGATGAAAAGGTTACTATCTGCAACAATACTGATGAAGACGTAGATTTAACAGGATGGGTTTTGGTTAGCGAAGTTGGAAACCAAAAGTTTAATTTTCCAGATGGTTATGTACTTAGAGTTGGAGAATGTGTGAATATCTTGTCAGGCCGTAATGCAATAGATGAACCTCCAGTCAATTTAAAATGGACAGGCGTTTATATCTGGAATAACGATAGCGATATTGCAGTCCTATACGATGCTGAGGGAACATTAATAAGTAGGCTTGAATTCTAATGTTTTATAGGCTAAAATAATAAAAATAATTGTAAATTGTGATTTTGTGTTAAAAAAAATGCTTGAAAAAAGAGATCAGTTGTGTTATAATTCTTATGCTTAAATGAAGTTTCTATATTTACGGGGTCGTGGCGCAGCTGGGAGCGCGCTACCATGGCACGGTAGAGGTCGTGGGTTCAAGTCCCATCGACTCCACCAATATGAGGGAAGTATTCCCTCATTTTTTATATACCAAAACTTTTCATCTTATGGGCGGAGCGGTGCGAAATAGCTAAAGCCCTTTTTCCTTATGGGTGGGCAGCGGGGCGAAGGGGCGCTAAATCAGAATTTGAAAGTTTTTTACGACAGTAATAATATTTTGATTTTAAAGGGGTTACAGGGTGAAGCCCTCCCGCTGCTAGGTTTTAGGGACCGCAGGTCCTTTCCTTAGAAGGGTGGGTTGCGGGGTGAAGGGCGCTAAAACAGATTTTTAAAGATAATATTCACCAGGGTAAGGAGGCAGAGAAATGGAAGAGTATCTCACTTTTGATGATGTGTTGTTACTACCACAGTATAGTGAAGTTGTACCGAGTAGGGTTGATACAACATCTCGTTTAGTAAAAAATATCCATTTAAAAATCCCCTTTCTTTCTGCAGCTATGGATACTGTGAGTGAATCTCAAATGGCAAAAGCCATGGCAAGAGAAGGTGCCGTTGGGGTTGTTCATAAGAATATGTCGATTGAACAGCAAGCCTACGAGGTTTCAAAGGTAAAAAAGACAGAGAACGGGATTATATACGATCCCATTACAATTACTCCCGATACAACCGTTAAAGAAGCTGAAAAGATCATGAGAGAGTACAGAATTGGCGGATTGCCAGTTGTGGATAATGATAAAGTTCTTTTAGGAATATTGACCAATAGAGATATTAGGTTTGAACAAAATATGGGAAAAAAAGCCAAAGAATTGATGACTCCCTACAAAAATTTAGTTGTTGCTGGTTCACATATATCTTTGGAAGAGGCGAAAGAGATACTTCATCAGAATAAGATAGAGAAATTGCCTATTGTAGATGATAAAAGACATATAAAGGGTTTGATAACAATAAAAGATATTACTTCCGTAATTGAAAACCCAAATGCAACAAGAGATGATAAAGGAAGATTAGTCGTTGGGGCTGCTGTTGGTGTTTCAGATGGTTTACAAAGAACGCAAGAATTAGTTGATGCAGGGGTTGATTTTGTTGTTTTAGATTCCGCACATGGACATACAAAAAATATTATTGAAATTTTAAAAAAGATAAAAGAGAGATTTCCAGGACTCCCTGTAATTGCTGGAAATATAGCTACTGCTGAAGCTGCCAAGATGTTAATAGAAAGTGGAGCCGATGCAGTAAAAGTTGGAATTGGACCAGGTTCTATATGTACTACGAGAGTTATTTCTGGGGTTGGGGTACCACAATTAACTGCAATTATGAAGGTTTCAGAAGAAGCGAATAAATACAATATCCCTGTTATAGCTGACGGCGGAATAAGATATTCTGGTGATATCGTTAAGGCTTTAGCAGCGGGGGCTTCCACTGTGATGATGGGAAGTATTTTTGCAGGTACTGAAGAAGCACCTGGCGAAACGGTAATCTATCAAGGCAGGAAGTTTAAAACATACAGGGGGATGGGTTCGATAGCAGCAATGGAAAAAGGGAGCAAAGATAGATATTTTCAAGAAGAGACACCAAATGAGAAGCTTGTGCCAGAAGGTGTTGAAGCTATGGTAGCATACAAAGGTGAGGTAAAAGATGTTATAATACAATTAGTTGGAGGAGTCAAAGCTGGAATGGGATATGTTGGTGCAAGAGATATCAAGGAATTACAGCAAAAGGCTAAATTTATAAAAATTACAACAGCAAGTATAACAGAAAGTCATCCACATGATGTAAAGATTACACGTGAAGCTCCAAATTATTTCTTTTCATCTTAGTTATTGATATTTATTGTGGGGAAAAGCTAATATTTTCCTTCCTTAAATGGGCGGAGCGGGAATGAAAGATAAAAGCTCCTTTTCCTTACGAACGGGGTGTTGGGCGAAGGGATAAGAATTTTTTAATCCTCATGGGTGGGTAGCGGGGCAAAGGTTCGCTAAAAGTAAGATTTAGAAGATATTCTTATAATAAACGCTTTAAAACTAAGCTGCTGGTTTTAAAAGAGTCACAGGGCAGATTAATAGTATATATTTTAATGGAGAGGAAGTTATATGCAAACAAAAAACATTTTAGATTTTCAATATTCGGATTTACAAAGTTATTTGCTTAATGAATTAGGACTTGAAAAGTTCAGAACTGATCAAATTTGTGATTGGATTTACAAGAAAAGAGTTTTTGATTTTGAGTTAATGACTAATTTGTCTAAAGACGATAGAAAAAAGCTCAGCGATAACTTTAAGATATCAATGCCTAATATTATTAAAAAACAGGTTTCAAAGATAGATGGAACGACTAAGTATCTTTTTGAGTTAGAGGATAAGAACACCGTTGAAGCGGTAATTATATACTATCCTTCAAGAACGATAGCTTGTATTTCAACACAAGTTGGTTGCCCACTGAAATGTTCTTTTTGCTCTACTGGACAAAGCGGTTACGTTAGAAATTTAACAACTGGTGAGATCGTTGGTCAACTGTTAGCTATGGAAAAAGATAAAGAGATGGATGTAAAAAACGTTGTATACATGGGAATGGGTGAACCATTATTAAATATTAACAACGTGGTTCAAAGTATAGAGATCTTAAACCATCCAAAGATGAAAAAATTAGGGGCAAGACATATAACCATTTCAACCGCGGGAATTCCTCATAAAATTGAAGAATTAGGAGATTTGAACAAAGAGTTTCGTCTTTCTGTTTCACTTCACGCACCAACGAATCTTCAAAGAGACCAAATAATGCCAATAAATCATAAATATCCAGTAGAGCAGGTCATTCAGTCATGCCGAATTTATCAGAAAAAAACAAAAAAGAGAGTTACTTTTGAGTATATTTTGATAAAAGGATTTAATGATTCAAAAGAAGACGCCTTGAAATTAGTTGAACTATTTGGTGATTTGAAAGTGATGGTTAATTTAATTCCTGTCAATACGAATCCCGCAGGGTTTGAAAAACCATCGAAAAGATTTATACAAGCTTTTTTGGATACTCTCGTAAAGAATGGAATTGATGCTGTTGTGCGAGCTGAGAAAGGCAGTGATATATCAGCTGCATGTGGTCAATTAAGAACTAGAGAGTTAAAAGAAGTTAATAGGTGAAAATAATGATTAAAGTAAGAAAGCTAATAAAAAATTTGATATTTTTTATTTTAGGGATAGTTGCCTCTGGAATATCTGCCTTTTTTTTTATGACAGTTTTTGCCAATAGTTCGAATACGGTTGAGATTCCATATTTGATCGGAGAAGATAAAAAGGTAGCAATTTCTTCTTTAGAGGAATTAAATCTAATTCCAAACGTCGTAGGTAATGGAGAAAAAGTTTTGTATACCGATCCTGAACCTGGTACCAAGGTAAAAGAGGGGCATCACGTGATAGTCCAACTCAGAGAGATGAATACTCTGAAGATTCCTGATCTGATCGGAATACCTTCCGGAGTAGCAAAACAGTTTCTAAGTGAGTACAACATAGCTTTTGAAATAAGAAATCAATTAACTTATAAACCTGAGGAAAATGATGTGGTACTGAACATGTCTCCAACACCAGGAAATAATTATAGTGGAGAAAGGGTGATTCTCTATGTTGGTGAATATGAAGGGAGTAATCAATGAGTTGGAGAAAGGGTATAGTTGTTAGATTTCATTCAGATAAGGTAACCGTTCAAGATTTGGAAAGTAATCAAAAAGTTAACTGCTTCCTCCCCGGTAGATTTAAATTACAGAAGATTCGCCCCATTGTTGGTGATTATGTTGAATATTCTAAAGAACAAAGTTATGGAAGAATCGAAAACATTTTAGAGAGAAAAAATGAATTGTACAGGCCCCGGGTAGCAAATTTAGATCAACTTGTTTTAGTTATCTCAATTAAAGAGCCTCAAGTAGATTTAATAGTAGTCGATAAAATTATAGTTCTCGCTGAAAAAGAAAAGTTGGATATAGTTATAGTGTTAAACAAAACGGATTTACTTTTAAGTGATGAAGAAAAAAAAGAAATGGAAAGATTTATAGAAATATATGGTAAAATTTATCCTGTGATTCCTACATCGAAAATAATGAAAAATAATTTAGATATATTAAAATCATATTTAAAAAACAAAGTATCGACCTTTGCAGGTCCTTCTGGAGTAGGAAAGTCTAGTTTATTGAACGTTTTAGACCCAAAATTGAAACTTCGAGAAGGAGAAATTTCCAAAAAACTAGGTAGAGGTAAACACACTACAACCTATGCTGAACTGCTTTATTTTGATTTTGGAGGGTATATAGTCGATACACCGGGTTTTTCAAGTTTGGAGTTGAGGGGAATAAAAAAAGACGAACTAAGGTATTATTTCAAAGAATTTTTAGAATTCAACGGTTTTTGCCAGTTTTCTAACTGCTCCCATACGGTTGAACCTGGGTGTGAAATTAAAGAGGCTGTAGAAAGAGAACAAATTTCATTTAGTAGATATACCAATTATTGTCAAATATACAAAGAAATAGAAGACAGTTCACTAAAATTACAATAGAGGTGTTTAGTTTGATCAAAATTTATCCTTCCATATTAGCAGCAGATTTTTTGAATTTAGCTCAAGAGATAGAAAAAGTTTCTAAAGACGCTGATGGGATACATCTTGATATTATGGATGGAGTGTTTGTTCCAAACATTACTTTTGGTTTTCCGATCATAGAATCGATTAGAAAAAAAATTAAAGATATATATTTAGATGCTCATTTGATGATTGTTGAACCTGATAAATATTTAGAAAAATTTTCTCAGTATGTGAATAGCATAACGGTACATTATGAAACGGTGGTACATCTACATAGGACCATATTAAAGATCAAAGAGTTGGGATGTGACGCAGGTGTTACTTTAAATCCGCATACTCCGGTGTCACTTTTAGAAGAAATTCTTCCGTATGTGGATAAGGTGTTGATTATGTCTGTTAATCCAGGGTTTACTGGTCAACATTTTATAGAAAGTACTTACGAAAAAGTAAGAAAATTGAGAAAAATTTCAGATGAAAAAGGTTTGAATGTTGAAATAATGGTAGACGGCGGAGTGAATAAACAGAACATTGGATTACTTCATCAAAGTGGTGTTAACACTTTTATTATTGGTGCCAGTGTGTTTTATTCTGAAAATCCTTCACAAGAGATAATTGAACTAAAAAAGGCGGCTGAAGATTTTGATTGAGGTGTATTTGGCTACATCAAACAGAAACAAGGTTAGGGAAATCAATGAAATTCTTGAAAATATCAATATAAATGGAAGTATTACTGTAAAATATATATTTGATGAAATCAAAGAAGATAATTTTGAAGTAGAAGAATATGGTGAAACTTATGTAGAAAATTCTGTTATTAAAGCTTGGGCTTATTCAAAATTAATAAAAAAACCAGTTTTTTCAGATGATTCAGGTTTGTCTATAATCTCACTTGGAGGATTTCCGGGCGTAAACTCTGCAAGGTTCATGGAAAATTATTCCTATGAGCAGAAAATGAAGAAATTGCTATCAATGTTGGAAAATAAAAAAGACAGGACCGCTTATTTTGCTTGCGCAGCGACGTATTTTAATCCAGAAAAAAATATTTTGGTGAGTTGTCAAGAGGAAGTTTATGGTAAAATAGCATTTGAGATAAGAGGGAAGAATGGCTTTGGTTACGACCCCATTTTTATTCCTGAGGGATACGATAATACTTTTGGAGAATTAGGTAAAGACGTAAAAAATAGGATAAGTCACAGGGCAAAAGCTATAAAAAGCTTGCTTCTTATGTTAGAAAGTGCTAAAATATTAGAGAAATACGAATGATTTTTCATAATATTGATTTATTATAGATATTTTTTAGGTTTTATGGTATAATTGCGTTGAAGTTCTATAGAATGAGGATTTAAACATCTTTATCTGTGAAAGGGGGAATGTTTGTGAATAAGAAAGATTTAGTTGATGCTTTCTCAAAGAAAGCTAACGTAACAAAGAAAGACGCTGAAAGTTTTGTTGATACTTTTGTTGATGTAGTGTCTGAGGCTTTAAGTAAGGGAGAAGAGGTTAAACTAGTTGGTTTTGGAACTTTTAAAGTTCAGAAAAGAGCAGCAAGAAAAGGGGTCAATCCACAAACTGGAAAGGCCATAAAAATTCCAGAAAAGATGGTTCCAAAATTTGTTCCTGGTAAAGAATTGAAAGATATGGTGAAGTAAATTCCAAAAAACGGGCAGGTTTCCTGCCCGTTTTTTTGATAGAGATATGATTATATTGGAGGGTTACCATTGATTTGGGCAATTTCGGATATCCATGGTATGTACGATACTTTAATTTCACTTTTGAAACAAACACAGATAAAAGATTCTGACACAGTAATTTTTCTTGGTGATTATGTGGATAGAGGGCCCTATTCAAAAAAAGTATTGGATCTTTTGATAGCTTTAAGCAAACAGAAAAATCGGATCTTTCTAAAAGGGAACCATGACGATATGATGGTAGACTATTACCAAAAAACTCATGAGTATGGTGATGGTGTATGGTTTTACAATGGAGCATTATCGACAATTAGAAGTTTCGATAATAATATCGGTGAGGAATATATAACCTTTTTAAAAGACTTACCTCTATATTATGAAATGGAAGTAGGAAACGAGAAATATTTGTTCGTTCATGCGGGAGTAAATCCAAACAAACCATTTTCCAAACAAGATAAATGGGATTTGCTATGGATAAGGGATGAATTTTTAGATGTGTCAGAAAGGTATTATAATTATACCGTCATTCATGGTCACACTCCAACATTGCATTTGACAGGTGAAGATAAAATCTTTGTGAAAAGAGATGAGAGTAAGAAAATAATAAGTATTGATATTGACACTGGATGTGTGTACGGTGGAAAATTAACAGCCTTTGGAATCACTGAGGATAATAGGTACGTAGTTTTACAGTCTGTTTGAAAAATTGATTTAAACTTCTTTATCCGCCTTTAATTGTCTTTAATCCTTTCTAATTGAAAATATTTCTGTTTTCTAACTTTTTCAAAGAATGATATAATTAAAGTTGAATAATATCTTTTGGTTGAGGAGTGGGTCGATGATGAAAAAAATAAAAGATTATTGTAATTATTCTCAGAGCCAGATGTTGAAACAAATTTTGGAGAATAATGGTATACAAGTATTTTTAAAATCTCCCATTGGAATAGGAGGAGAGTACTTCGGTGAGGGGGTAATTTATGATTTGTACGTCGAAGATAAAGATTTTGATACAGCTAAAGAGATAATTAGAGAGTTTGAGAAAGGAGGAATTACTTTGTCAGAGCTTAAAAAGACTCCGCTTTATCAAAGACATTATGAACTTGGAGCTAAGATTGGAGAATTTGCCGGATGGGAGCTTCCATTATGGTATTCTTCTATAATTGAAGAGCACAACGCCGTTAGAAATTGTGTTGGAGTGTTCGATGTATCTCATATGGGGGAGTTGTTTGTGGTAGGGGAAGATGCTCAGAAATTTGTTAATTACTTGATTACAAATAATGTTGAAAAAATAACCAACGGCAAAATAGTTTACTCACCCATTTGTAATAAAAATGGCGGCATTTTGGATGATCTTCTTGCTTATAAGTTTAACGAAGAAAAGATCATGTTGGTAGTCAATGCATCTAATACTCAAAAAGATTTTGAATGGGTAAAAAGTCAATCGTCTTCTTTTAATGTTGAGGTTATTAACAAGAGTGACGAGTATTGCCAAATAGCTTTTCAGGGTCCAAAATCTCAGGATCAACTGCAAAAATATCTTAAAGATATTGATCTGGATAGTATAGAATATTATTCTTTTGAAGTTATTCGACTAGAAGGTGAGGAAGTAATATTATCAAGGACAGGATACACCGGTGAAGATGGTTTTGAGTTGTACCTACCTCCAAAGATCGCTGTAAAAGTTTGGGACCAACTTATACAACTCGCTAGTGAGGTTGATGGCAAGCCATGTGGTTTAGCAAGCAGGGATACTTTAAGGTTCGAGCCTAAAATGCTTTTGTATGGTAACGATATGGATGAAAATACAACTCCCTTGGAAGCAGGATTAAAATGGACTGTAGATTTTGATAAAGAATTTATCGGTAAGGAAGTTTTGCTGAAACAAAAGGAAGAAGGAATCAAAAGAAAATTAGTGGGTATGGAAATACATGATAAAATGCCTGTAAGACATGGCTATGAAATTTACAAGGGCAACGAAAAGATAGGGCTTGTAACAAGTGGTGTAAAGTCTCCAACTCTGGGGAAGAATTTAGCCTTAGGTTATGTGAGTAAAGAATTTTCAAAATTAGGAACCATTGTGAGTATAAAGGCAAGGAACAAGTTATTAGAAGCTGAGATTGTGAAAACTCCGTTTTATAAAGGGAGTGTAAAAAGCCTAAAATAAAAACAAACAGTTGGGCTAGACTGTGGGTCAACTGTGAGGTGCGGAGCGGTGTGAAGGGGCACTATATCAACTTTTAGCTTTCCTAAAGATAGAGATATTATAATAAAAAGAGGTGAGATGTTATAATGAACGATTTTCCTTATTTACCACACACCCAAAAAGACATTGAAGAAATGCTTTCTTTTTTGGGAATAAAAGATATCGACGAACTTTATCAAGATGTTCCAGCACTATTCAAAGGTGAGTTGAATATTCCATCCGGTTTGAGTGAAATAGAAGTTAAAGAGAAGTTAACCGATTTGTCTCGGTTAAATAAAAATATAGAAGAATACGGGATTTTTAGAGGTGCTGGCGTTTACAATCATTATATTCCGTCTGTTATATACCCTTTAGCTTCAAACAGAAATTTTTTAACCGCTTATACGCCTTACCAAGCTGAGGTCTCTCAAGGTACCCTTCAAATACTCTATGAATATCAAACTCAGATCTGCAATCTTACCGGGATGGAAGTTTCTAATTCTTCTATGTATGATGGTGCTTCTGCTTTAGCAGAGGCTATTTTAATGGCAAAAAGAATTAATGGCAAAAATCATGTTTTGATGTCTAAATTGGTTCATCCCGAGTATCAGGAAGTATCAAAAACCTATACTGAAGTACAGGGAATTAATATAGAACAAATTAATTATGTATCTGAAACAGGTCAATTAGATCTAGACGATTTAACTTCTAAGATTACCCAAGAAACATCTTGTGTTGTGGTTTCATATCCAAATTTTTTTGGTGTAATAGAAGATTTAAAAACGATAAGAGAGAAGGTTCCTAATGAGGTTGTTTTCATTGTTGTTACCTATCCAATCTCTTTAGGATTGTTAGAAGCCCCTGGAAAATTTGGAGCCGATATAGTAGTAGGAGAAGGTCAATCTTTAGGAAACACACCTTCTTTTGGAGGACCAGGTTTAGGTATCTTCGCTTCTAAGAAAAAGTATATACGAAAAATGCCTGGCAGAATTATTGGAGAAACCGTTGATCAAGATGGTAAAAGAGGTTTTTGCATGGTTTTACAAACAAGAGAACAGCATATACGAAGGGAGAAATCTACTTCTAATATATGTTCAAATCACGCATTTAATGCCTTTCTGGCTTCTTTGTACATGAACGTGATGGGAAAGCAAGGAATAAAAGAAGTTTCCCTGCAGAATTATCATAAAGCCCATTATCTAGCAAAAAAATTGTTAGAGACTGAAAAATTCAAACCTGTATTTGACGGGCCATTTTTTAACGAGTTTGTATTAGAAAGCAAAATTGATCCTGAACTTCTCAACGAAAAACTGTTGGAACAACATTATTTTGGACCTTTGATACTGAAGAATTTTTATAAAGAAATGGAGAATAACGTACTATTTTGTGCAACAGAACTGACTAAAAAAAGAGATATTGACTTTTTATGTTCTTTCTTGGAGGGATTATCATGAAATTGATATTTGAAAAATCAGTTAGTGGAAGAAAGTCATATTCACTTCCAAAATTGGATGTTGAAGAGTCTCAAATAGATATTCTACAACATTTGATTAGAAAAGAGGATCCGGATCTGCCAGAACTTTACGAAGTTGATATTGTTAGACATTATAATCAATTAACCAGTTTAAACCATTCGGTTGATAGAGGTTTTTATCCTTTGGGGTCTTGTACAATGAAATACAATCCTTTTTTGAATGAAGAGGTTGCTTCTTTGAGTGGATTCAAATTTGTTCATCCCTATCAAGAGGAAAGTACTATACAAGGTGTCTTGGAATTGATGTATGAATTACAAGAATTTCTCAAAGAAATAACAGGGATGGATAATGTTACCCTGCAGCCTGCCGCTGGAGCACATGGAGAACTTACGGGAATGCTCATTATCAGAAAATATTTGCAAGAAAACAATTTAGGCCATAAAAATGAGGTTATTATCCCGGATTCTGCCCACGGCACTAATCCAGCATCTGCGGTAATGGCAGGGTTTGAAGTAGTTAAAGTTAATTCAAATAACGAAGGAAGAGTCGATTTAGATCATTTGAAGTCTTTAGTAAATGAAAATACCGCTGCAATTATGCTTACAAATCCAAATACTTTGGGATTGTTTGAAAAAGATATTCCGAAGATATCCGATTTGATGCACAAAAACAACGCCTTGTTGTACTACGATGGAGCAAATTTAAATGCGATAATGGGTAAAGTGAGACCTGGAGATAATGGATTCGATGTTGTTCATTTAAACCTTCACAAGACATTTTCCTCTCCTCATGGAATGGGAGGACCAGGAAGTGGACCAATAGCGGTTAAGTCTTTTTTAAAAGAGTATTTACCTAAACCTGTCGTGGGTATGAAAGAAAGTGGTGAATATTATTTTGATTATGATATCCCTAAAAGCATTGGTAAAGTACGAAGCTTTTACGGTAATTTTTTGGTATTAGTAAAAGCATACACTTACATCTTATCAATGGGAAAAGAAGGCTTGAAGAAAGTTAGCGAACTTGCCACTTTAAATGCGAATTATTTGAAGGAAAAATTATCTAAATTTTTAGACGTTGCTTACCCAGATGTCTGTAAACATGAATTTGTAATCAAGGGGAGTTCATTGAAAGATTATGGGGTGAGTACATTGGATTTTGCAAAAAGGCTCTTAGATTATGATATTCATCCTCCAACGGTCTATTTTCCTTTAATTGTGGATGAAGCTATGATGATTGAACCCACTGAAACTGAAAGCAAAGAAACATTGAATGAAGTTGCTACTATATACGAGAAAATAGTAGAAGAAGCAAAGGAAGAACCACAAAATTTAAAAAATGCGCCTATGACTTTATCTATCAAAAGATTGGACGAAGTAAAAGCAAATAAGGATCTCAAAGTGAAATTTGATTAATTTTTGGTAAGTTTGACGTTATATCTAAAAGTTTTTATTATATTAGAAAACAGTGAGGTAGATACACCGATTTATTCCTCACTGTTTTCTTCTTTTAAACACTTTCCACAGATTCCATAAAAATTGATTTCAAAGGAGTTGATTTTATTGTTTTTTAATTCTTCTTCAGTAAAAGTTTTAAAGTTAAATAATTTACGTTCATCTAAGAAATTTAGCTTATTTAACTCGATATCTTGAACTTCCCCACAATTTTCGCAGATAAAGTGTGCATGAGGGGTAATATTAGAGTCGTAATGGATTTTATTATCAATTAAGATTTCTTTTACTAATTCAGCGTTTTCAAATAATTTTAAAATATTATACACGGACGTGAAAGAAATCCGATTTTCATTATTTCTTACCAACTTTTGATGTAATTCATCAATTGATGGATGTTCGTCACAGTTAAAAAGCTCAAAAGCAACTTTAAATCTATTTGGGGTAACTTTGATCTTTTTATTTTTTAGTATTTTGATTATACTATTTTTATCATACTTAATTTCCATCTTTACCACCTTAATTTGAATGACTTAATTAATTATAACACAAAATTTTGAAGAGTTATTTGAATTATAGTGAAATTAACAATAGTGTCAAAAAACAAGTGATATAATAAAAAGGTAGTTTAAACGGTGGGATGCAGAACAAAGTGATGCTAAAGCAAGTTTAAGAATTTCTACAGGAAGTATAAATAATGAAAGTTTTTAGGAGGGATATAGTGAGTGATATAAAAAGAATTGGGTTAATAACCAGTGGTGGAGATGCTCCTGGAATGAACGCCGTTATAAGGGCAGTTACTAGAAGTGCAGTTGTGGAAAATATTGAAGTCTATGGATTTTTGAGAGGATTTGCCGGTATATTGGATAAAGATTATAAAAAATTCACATATTCAGATGTTGGTGGCATAATGGAAAGAGGGGGAACCATTTTAAGAACCTCAAGGGTACCAGAATTTAAAGTTCCCGAAGTCCGAAAAAAAGCTGCTGACATATTGAAAGATTTAGGGATTGATGTTTTGGTTATAATCGGTGGAAACGGAAGCCTTACCGGCGGGAAATTGCTAGCGGAAGAACAAGGAATACCAGTGATAGGCGTACCAGCTTCTATAGATAACGATATAGCCTATACAGATATGAGTATAGGTGTTGATACCTGTCTTAACACAGTCGTTGAAGCCATGCAGAAGTTAAAAGACACCGCTTCTTCACATGAAAGGGCATTTATTGTTGAAGTTATGGGAAGAACATCTGGATACGTTGCTTTGATGTCTGGTCTCGCAATAGGTGCTGAAGCTATAATAATACCAGAAGTTCCGACTGATTACGATGTTTTAGCTGAAAAAATGTGGGATGAAAGAAAAAGAGGTAAGATCAATTCAATAATCGTTGTTGCTGAAGGATCTGCCAGTGCTTATACAGTAGCTAGACATTTAGAGAATAGGATTGGTTTTGAAACGCGTATAACAATTTTAGGCCATATTCAAAGAGGAGGTTCTCCAACTGCATTCGATAGGATTTTGGCCTCAAGAATGGGAAATGAAGTAGTAAAAGCAATTAAAGATGAGGATTTTGACGTTATGATAGGATTGAGTAAAAACGGTTTGATTAGAACGCCTCTTGAAAAAGTTCTTTCTGAGAGTAACAAATTGGATATGGAGATTGTGAAGTTGGCGGGGATTTTATCATAGAGCGTTCAAAGGGTAAACCCCTTGAAAATCCCCAAGGCATGGAATATAAAAAAAGATGTAATTTGGGAAGAAACACCCAAAAGTTCCGTATTTTTTAGGAGGATGGTTATGAACGAAAAAGCGGAAAATAAAAAGACGAGAATCGTTTGCACAATTGGTCCTGCTACCCAAGATGAAGTAATGATAAAAAAATTGATAAACGCAGGAATGAATGTAGCAAGATTGAATACTTCTCATGATACTATTGCTGATCATGAGAAAAGGGTAAATCTGATTAAAAAAATACGAAAAGATATGAATATACCTTTTGCCATTTTACTTGATTTAGAAGGTCCAAAGATTCGAACAGGTCGATTTGATACGGATCAAGTAGCTCTGGAAGAAGGCCAAAAATTTATCTTGACAACCGAAGAGATTGTTGGAAATAAAGAAAAGGTAAGTATAAATTATAAAGATTTGCCTAAAGAAGTTAAAAAAGGAGATTTTATCCTTCTTGATGATGGAAAAATTCGGCTGGAAGTTGTCAGCAGTAATGAAAAGGAAATTGTAACAAAAGTTATAACTGGTGGTAGTATTACTCATAGAAGAGGGATAAACGTTCCTGGTATAGATATTAGCCTACCACCATTAACAGAAAAGGATATTGAGTATCTGAACAAGGCTGTGGAATGGAACGTAGATTATATCGCTCAGTCTTTCGTTAGAAAAGCTGAAGATATCACCCGAACGAGGAGGATTTTAACTGAATTGGGTATGCCCGATCTCCCTATAATCGCTAAAATAGAAACATTGCAAGCTTTAGACAACCTGGAATCGATCATAGAAGAAGCGGATGGGGTGATGGTTGCAAGAGGAGATTTGGGTGTTGAAGCACCTGTTGAACAAATACCTTTGCTTCAAAAGAGGATAATAGAGATTGCAAATACGATGGCTAAGCCTGCGATAACTGCAACTCAAATGCTTGAAAGTATGGTTAATAATCCATTTCCTACAAGAGCAGAGGCAACTGATATAGCTAATGCTATATTAGATGGGACAGATGCAGTTATGTTGTCTGAAGAAACATCGATTGGGAAATACCCTGAACAAGCTGTCAAAGTTATGTCCAATGTGGCAAAGGAAACTGAGAAAATATTAGAAGAGTACTATTATAAATTCGATTATTCAACATATGGTGGAGGAGATCCTGCTACCAATTCAATAACGATGTCTGCAATAAAAATTGCCGAACAACTAGGCATCGACGTTGTTGTTGCAACAACATATAGTGGTTACACGGCAAGAGTGCTGTCTAGGTTCAGGAGAAATATGAAAATAGTTGCAGCATCCCCAAGAATATCTACTTATCATCGATTGGCGTTAGTTTGGGGAGTGACTCCTGTTATTATGCAAAGGTTTACCGACACAGATAATATGTTGGAAAGTGTGAGCAATATTGTGAAATCTTTAAATTTTGCCCTACCAGGAGAAAATATCATTGTAACTGCAGGAATCCCTTATGGTTTCTCCAGTAAAACTAATCTTTTAAAGGTTCATGAGGTATGATATGATTTTTTTAGTAGTAAATAATAATTTTTGAGGTGATTTTTATGAATAAAATAGACGAATTAACTCCAAAGAAAATTGTAGAAAAATTAGATAATTATATAATCGGTCAAAAGGAAGCAAAGAAACAGGTTGCTATCGCTTTGAGAAACAGGATTAGACGTTTGGCTCTTCAAGAGGATGTTAGAAGAGATGTTATACCTAAAAATATTCTGATGATAGGGTCTACAGGTGTTGGAAAAACAGAGATTGCAAGAAGATTAGCAGAAGTTGCTAACGCACCATTTGTGAAGGTGGAAGCTACAAGGTTTACCGAGGTTGGATATGTTGGGAAAAATGTAGAGAGTATGGTTAGAGAATTGGTTGATTCTTCAGTTAACATGGTAAAAAAGGAAATGATGGAAGAAGTTAAAGGTAAAGCTCAAAGACTCGTAGAAGAAAGGATAGTAGAGGCACTTGTGCCTTCAAAGAAAAAATCAAAGGCTCAACCCTCATTTATGGACGTTATGCAACTTTTCAATCAAAGCGCTGAATATTCCCAAAATAAGGGATATGATGAAAAAGAAGACGAAAATATTCAAAGAAGAAAAGAAGAATTGTTAGAAAAATTAAGAAATGGTGAATTAGAAGATTTAGAAATAGAAATAGAGGTCGAAGAACAATCTACACCTATGTTTGCTGGATTGGGACCTGAACTAGAAGACATGGGTATACAGTTTGGTGAGATGTTTCAAAATATTATGCCCAAGAAGAAAAAAAGACGGCGAATGAAGATTTCTGAAGCAAGGAAGGTTTTGGAACCTATTGAATCCGAAAAGTTGATAGATCAAGATAAATTAATTCAAGAAGGAATAAGTAGAGCAGAAAATAGTGGCATAATTTTCATTGATGAAATTGATAAAGTTACCTCCAAAGGAGTCTCTTCCGGACCCGATGTATCTAGAGAAGGTGTTCAGAGAGATTTGTTACCAATAGTAGAAGGAACAACTGTACTAACAAAGTATGGTTCAATTAGTACTGATTATATATTGTTTATCGCTGCTGGTGCATTTAGTGAGGCTAAGCCTTCGGATCTAATTCCTGAGCTACAAGGTAGATTTCCAATTAGAGCAGAATTATCTGATTTGACTAGAGAAGACTTCATTAGAATACTTACCCAGCCCAAAAATGCAATACTAAAACAATATCAGTACTTACTCGAAACTGATGGGGTGAGAATTGAGTTCACTGAAGATGGCGTTGAAAGAATGGCAGATATTGCCTTTGAGCTCAACGAAAAGGTTGAAAATATTGGAGCAAGAAGACTTTACACTGTAGTCGAAAAAGTTCTTGAAGAGGTTTCTTTTGAAGCACCCGCATCAGGAGAATGGGAATTGAAAATAGATAGCAGTTATGTAGACCTAAGGCTTGGTAAAGTATATGGTGATGAAGACCTTAGAGAATATATCCTTTGATGAATGGTAGTGAGCTAATAAATTGTATATTTCAATAATATTTTTCGGAAGTGAGGACATATGCGATTAAATGGTTCCAAACTAATAATCATAATAGGTTGTGGAAGGTTGGGTTCTGAACTAGCTTTACAATTAAGTAAGTCTTACAATGTAGTAGTTCTTGATAAAGAAGAATCATCTTTTGAAAGATTATCCAAAAGGAATTTTACAGGTTTCACAAGGGTTATTGATACAAGCGATATGGCTGCATTAAAAGATGTAAATATTGAAAAAGCTCACATGGTTTATATTGTAACGCCGGATGACAATTTAAATTTTATGTTAGCCTATGGGATTAAAAAGTTGAATTCGGGAGTAAGAATAGCCGCAAGGGTGAATGATCCTTTGAAGAAATCAATTTTTATAAAAGCAGGATTGAATTTATTTTGCCCCATTGAAGATTCGGTAATTGATTTGGTTAAGGAATTGGAAGGGGAAGTAGTTAAATATGAGTAGAATTTTTTATATTATAGAGGGAAAAATATTAGCTTATTCTTTAGCTAAAAAATTACTCTTGTTAGGTAATCAAGTTTACTACGTCAGTAAAAATAATGAAAATTTGGAGATTTTAGATGGATTAAAGGTAAATTTTCCCGCTCTTGAGCTTGTAAAGCAGGATCCCACGGATATCAATTGGATAGAAAATTTGGATCTGAATAAAAAAGTGGAAGCCTTGATAATCATCTCTGAGGACGATGCGTTGAATTTTGTTGTATCTTGGTTGCTAAGACAGTATTATGAAGATATAAAGATAATATCTTTAGTCAATGCAGCAGAAAACGAAACTATTTTTAAAGGTATCGATGTTGAAACACTGGTTCCCATTTCTTGGATGCAAAAAATAATTGAATCTTCTTTGATTCATGAAGATATTACGGATTTTTTCAATCCCTATGTGGAAAAGTTATCTATTTTGGAACTTACAATACTTGAAAAAGATAAAGCTGTAAATAAAAAACTTAAGGAATTAAAGATTCCTCAGAATTCAATAATCGGAGTATTAATAAGAGAAGACGGAAATATAATGGTTCCTCAAGGTGAAACAACCATTTATGAGGGAGATAGGTTGATCGTTTTGGCACTAAAAGAACAAGTGGATGAAGTAAAAGAAACGTTAAAATAGAGGTGATCTAGTGCCTACTTACAAATATTTTCTAAAATTAAGGTATAAAACTATCTTTAGAGATACTGGAAATATTATAATCGGTCTATCTGTTTTAATAATTATTGTAGGTTCTACAGCTTTTATTTATGATTCTTTTAAAGATTTTCTACCATTTTTGATTACGGGCATAGTATCCATTCTTAGTGGAGGAATACTAAGGTTTATTGGAAGAGGAGAAAAAAGAAATGAATTAAACACACAAGATGCGGTTGTCACTGTTTTTTTTGTTTGGACAATAGCCATTTTTCTTTCTTCCTTTCCTTTTATTTTTTCCGGAGAATTGAATTTTTCACAAGCTGTTTTTGAATCGACAAGTGGATGGACAACGACAGGGCTTTCAATGTTTTCTGATGTGGAAAAGTTGCCACGATCAATCTTAATATGGAGATCGGTCATGCAATTCGTCGGTGGGGCTGGTTTCGCTATAATCACTGTAATTGTTGTCGGTACCATGGGTGTTGGTATATACCAGGCCGAGGGAAGAAGTGACAACTTAGTCCCAAATTTGAGGGAATCATCAAAGATAATTCTTCGAATCTATTTAAGTTGGGCGCTTATAGGTGTTTTACTTTTGGTGTTAGTGGGAAAACTCTCTTTTTTTGATGCTTTTAATCATACATTAACTGGATTGGCCACAGGAGGATTTTCCACAAAAAATTCAAGTATTGCTTCTTTTGGTAGTCTGAGGGTAGAAATAATTATTATGCTGCTAATGATTATGGGTGGGACTGGGTTTGGAGTCCATTATGCTGGATTATTGATGATTAGGAATTTTATTAGAAATCGCAAAGACTACCGATCTAAAAAAATTTCGTTACTTGAGTTAAGAGAAAAAATCAAATCTGAGCCTTTTTTAAAAAACCCTGAAATTAAGACCATGTTTATAATTTTAGTTATTTCCTTTTTGTTACTTTTTTCTTTTACCACTGTTGAAATATACGGCCTTGGAGATGGTTTAGTGCATTCTGCATTTCAGAGTATTTCAGCTCTAACAGGAACCGGCTTTTCAACAGCATCTTTTTCACATTGGAATTATTTTGGATTGTTAATTGTGACAATATTGATGATCTTAGGTGGTATGATGGATTCCACATCTGGTGGTTTAAAATTATTTAGGGTTTATATCGCTTTAAAATTGATCATTAACCAGATCAAAGAATTTTTTAAACCCTCTGGGACCACCTTTTATATAGAAGTATACAAAGGCGTATCAAAAAAGAAAATAGATTTAAATTCAATAAAAAATGTATTAGTAGTCTTTACAATGTATTTTATTACCTATTTCATTGGTGTTTTTATCTTGTTAGCTTATGGTTATCCACTTCATAATGCATTGTTTGAGTATGCTTCTACGTTATCTGCTGTTGGACTTTCTACAGGTATTACATCGAGTCAAGCACCCTTAGGAGTGATTTGGACTCAAACATTAGGAATGTATTTGGGGCGTTTGGAATTTTTCGTCATTATAAATGCAATTATAAAATTGTTTAAAGATTTGAGAGATATTATTTAAAAAACATTCTTTAATACTTGAACGATCGTTTGTTTTTCATATTAAAAAAACAAATTTAGGAAAGTAAACAAATACCCGCCATCTATAATTAGGCGGGTTTATATTATCCTTTGACTGAACCAGCAAGTAAACCTCTTACGAAATATCTCCCCAATATGATGTAAACTATGAGAGTGGGAAGTGCAGCGATTAAAGTGCCTGCCATTTGAACGTTCCATTGAACGACTTGACTGCCAGCTAAATTAACCAAAGCCACCGTTATTGGTTGTTTCGTTGGATCACTGGTTATCGTTACTGCGAACAAAAATTCATTCCATATATTTGTGAACTGCCATATTATTACCACTACAAATCCAGGCATGGATATCGGTAAAAGAATCTTTGTATACGATTGCCATATGTTTGCACCATCCACAGAAGATGCTTCTACTAATTCATTTGGTATTTCTTCGTAGTAGTTTTTAAACATCAGGGTTGTAATTGGTATTCCGTATATAACATGGGTTATAATCAAAGCCGGTATGGTACCGTATAAACCTATTGCTTGAAAGAACTGTATCAGTGGAAATAATACACTTTGATAAGGTATGAACATCCCAAAAAGTATGAGAGCAAATACAATATTTGAATATTTGAATCTTAATTTTGAAAGGGCAAAGCCGTTAATTGAACCAATCATTGCAGATATTAAAGTTGCAGGGATAGTAAGGTAAAAGCTATTTTTTAGATTTGGACCTAACCTTGCAGACGCAGCTTTGAATCCTTCAAGGGAAAAATTACTTGGTAGTTTCCACATGTTTGATATGGAAACTTCTTCAAATGGCTTAAAGGATGTGCTTATAGTAACATAAAACGGTAGGACATAAAATACAGTGAACAAAGCAAGTATAATATAATATATTGTGAGAGAAGTTTTACTTGTTTTCTCCGCCATTATCTTTCCCCCCTAAAAGAACTGTACAGATAAGGTATTATAACGGCCGCTACCATTATCAGCATTATTATTGCAATGGCTGATGCGATAGCATATCTGTTGGATCTAAACATCTGTTCAAACATATAAACAGCAGGCATATCGGTAACATTGTTAGGTCCGCTTCCAGTCATAGCGTATATTAAATCGAATATCTTTAGGGACATGTGTCCTATTACTATCATTGCACTAAGTGTGATTGGTCTGAGCATCGGCATCTTTATTCTCCAAAACAATTGAGTGCCTGTTGATCCGTCTACTTGTGCTGCCTCTATCATCTCTTCAGGTATTGCTCTAAGCCCAGCTAAATACATTGCCATTACGTATCCCGACATCTGCCAGGTTGCTGCTATTATCACTGGTATCAGTGCAAGATTGAAGTTACCTATCGATTGGGTACTCGTATACCACATCCATTGTAAATTAGACCATCCAAGGTTTTCAAGTAATAAGTTAATTCCTTGTGGGGAGGTTGGTAGGTTTCCAGGTGCGAATATCCAACCCCAAACTGTACCTGTTACTACATAGGAAATTGCCATTGGGAATAAAAACAAGTTTTGAAAAAAACTTGAACCTCTCAATTTCTTGTCAATAATATTAGCTAAAAATATACCAAGTATTATACACCCCGCAAGGAAAAATAATGTGAAAAATAATGTATTCCATAAATCTGTTTGAAATCTGGGGTCGTTGAATAACCTTTGATAATTTCTTAATCCAATAAATTTATACTCTCCACTTAACAATGAGGAGAAACTGTTCCAGTTGGAAGTCGATGTTCTTATTGTTAAAAATATAAAATAATAGACAAATATACCAATGAAAGCCAAAGAAGGTAGGATTATAAAAAATCCGGCTCTTGCCTTTTTCTTTTGAACAGACATACATATCTCTCCTTATAGATAGTGGCATATCAAAAACCTCGGCCCAGAAAGGGCCGAGATTGCGTTA
Organism: Petrotoga sp. SL27; assembly: GCF_002924605.1. NCBI lineage: Bacteria > Thermotogati > Thermotogota > Thermotogae > Petrotogales > Petrotogaceae > Petrotoga > Petrotoga sp. SL27. Next base: position 64,590 of record NZ_JAIP01000027.1, read on the forward strand.
TTTTAGATGTTAATCTGTGAGCAGATTTACGTCTTCAGCAGCCCATAATATCATTTGTTTGGCTTGTTTTACGTTTTTAGTAGTTACTAAGTTGTTAATGGCATCGTTGAATGACGTGACGAATGCTTCAGGAGCAGCAGAACCGTGAACGATGGATGGTGATATGATGAGAGTTCTGAAATCCTCAGCTGTTTCTATCAGATATGGATCGTCTCCTGGGTCTGCGTCAATTCTTGCAGGTATAGCACCTTTAATTGGATTAAATACTGATTGAGCCCTTGTAGAAGCCAAATATTTCAGGAAGATTAGTGCATTTTCTCTATTTGGGGCATTCTTTGGTAACCCGAAGGTGTCGGATACGAGTACAAATACAGCTTGTGTGCCAGGTAATTCGAACCATCCAAAGTCTTCGCCTGGTATCAAACCTAAGGTTTTGAAGTATCCTTCTGCCCAGTCACCCATTAAATTGAAAACGGCTTTGCCTTCATATAACAATCTTGCAGCATCTTGCCATGCTAAAGCTGCATGATCTACGTTAACGTAATCCATAAGTTGTACCATTTTTTCTAATGTACTGTCAAGCCTTTCATCGTTGAACGATAGTTCACCGTTAAATAAGTCGTTGTAATTTTTAGCTCCAAATTCGGCTACCATAAGATTCTCAACAAGTTGACCTGCAGGCCATTTGTTTTTATCTCCTAAAGCAAGTGGAGTGTAACCAGCAGCTTTTGCTTTTTCTAAAGCTTTTATGAATTCATTCCATGTCTGCGGTTCTTTAGTTAAACCTATTTCGTTAAATAATTTCTTGTTGTAGAATACAACATTGCTTCTATGCACTGTCAAAGGGATTGAATAAACTTCACCTTGATAACTTACTATGTCTATTAAACCTTCAGGAAATTTATCGTAGACTCTCCAAGCTTTTAGATATTCTGTTAAAGGTTCCATGAGTCCTGGAATTACGTATGTATCTGTTAACTCCCAACCAGCGTGTACTTGGAATGTGTCGGGTGGGTTTCCACCGAGCATTCTTGTTTTTAATACTGCTTTAGCGTTTGTTCCTGCTCCACCGGCAACAGTTGCGTTGATTACCTGAATGTTTGGATATAATTCATTAAAATCTTGAATAGTTGCTAGCAGAGCCTCTTCTTCTCCTCCACCTGTCCACCAGCTGAATATCTCTACCTGCCCACTTTGGGCAAAAATCATGGTGAAACTTAATACACTTAGAAGTACTATGCCTACTAACTTTTTCATACTACTCTACCTCCTCGTTTAATATGTATGGATATGAAACTTAAAAAATGGTACTAAAAATCTGTTTTTTGTTTTTTTATTATTTCTTTTGTAAAGAGATACCCTAATGCTAAAATAGTACCAGGATGATTAACAAGGGAAGATTCCCTCCCCCCTCTTTGAGAATTTGTAATGCCTTTAGAAATTCAAAAACTTGCCTTAATGCTTCTTCCTCCCCTCCTTGAAAATTGGATGAAAATCTTTTTATTTCTATAAATCTATGAAAAAGTTTTATTATCAAAAATCGAACATGTTTATATGCGATATTAGATTTTGTGATATTTCATACAATTTTTTACTATTTCCCATTATTTCATTTGTGCTTTCTTGTTGTTCTTTAATATTGTTGAAGTTTTTGTTGAGGTTTTCCATTATACTCTGTATAGATTTTTCCACTTTTTGCATTGCTGTGCTCATCTCTTGCGCACTTGCACTTTGTTCTTGCGCACCTGCAGTCATGTTTTCTATCCCTTGGTCCATCCTTTCTATCCTTTCTTTTATCCGGTTGAAACTTTTCTGTACATTCTCCATCTTTTCGTTTATTTCCCCTATCGTTCCTACTACCTTGTTCGTCGATTCGTTTACTTTGTTCGTCCCTTGCGTTATGTTGGTTAATATTTCAGATATTTCATCCGTTGCATTCCTTGATTCTTCTGCTAATTTCCTTATCTCATCCGCTACTACCGCAAATCCTCTTCCTGCTTCTCCTGCCCTTGCCGCTTCTATCGCTGCGTTTAGTGCCAAAAGGTTCGTTTGTTCAGTTATCGAGTTTATCGTTTCTACTATACTTTGTACGTTCTTGGCATTGCTTGCAAGTGTTTCTACTTCTTTTTGACTTTCTTTTGTCCTTTCTACCGCTTCTTTCACAGCTTGACTTATGCTTTCTATCGTTTTGCTTCCTTCTTCTGCAGCTTTACTTGTTTCATCTGCTTCTTCACTTAGTCTTTGCGCGTCTTGGGATACACCTTGTGCCGCCCTTGCTACTTCGTCTACCCCTGACGTTACTTCTTGAGTGAAGGCCGCAGAGTCTTCTAAGTCATTTTGTATGCTTTCAGTTTGATTTAAAATGCCTTTGTTACTTTTTGATAATTTCTCTGAAATATTGGAGAGTTCATTAGAAAATTTTTCGATATTGATACTTATTTCCTTGACACCTGATAAAGAAGATTTCAAAGTTTTTAACATGTTCGATAATTCTTCTGAAATTGTTCCTATTTCATCGTTTTCACAAGTATTGAAATCAACATTTAAATTTCCTTGCTCTATTAAATTTACTTTGTTTTTCAATGATTGGATTGGTCTAGTAATGGATCGCATAAAGAAGATTGATAAAAGGATAGCTAAAACAATTACTATTAGAGCAATTAAAGCTATATTGAAAGATCGTTTTAATGGTTCGTACATAATGTCTTGAGAATCGACTGCGGAAAATATAATCCATCTTAAGTCTGGTATTTTTAGATAGTAAATGTATTTATCTTCTTGATTTATAATACCCTTATCTTCAGTAATAATTGGAATTACTAAATTCTCATTATCTTTTGTGGAAACTAATATATTGTTTTCTTCATCAACAATATAATTTATTTGTGAACTATAAGAAGTAGATGATATGATGTTTTTGAAAGTTTCATAATCTATATCTAATCCTAAAATTCCTTCTCTGGACGAAGCAACAAATTTTGTAGCAAAAGTTAAAGTTGGTTTATTTGAAAAAGATTGGACATGCGAAGTAGTTAATATTGTTTTGTCTTCCGATGCAGCTGTTTGTGCCCATATACTACTTAAAGGATCATACTTTTGAGATATTTCAACTTCTGGTTCGATTATAAAAGAGCCATCTTGTAATACTACGTAAATATATTCTATTTCTGAAAAGGAGTTGACTACGTTTGAGAAATTCTGAAACATCCAGTTTAATCCGTTTTTTTCAAGGTTGCTAGATACGTATTCTGTCAATTCATGCACAGGGTTTAAGAACTTAAGAATAGCTTCTTTTTCTGTTTGTAATTGATTTAAAATATTATTTTCTGTATTTTCTTGAATAGTTGTGTAGTAATTGTAAAAGCTAAAAATGGAAATTAAGATCAATGGAATTATGGATGTGACGATAATTAAAAAGTATAACTTTGTTCTTATTTTCATAATATTTAGCCCCCTAAGATGTAAGGTTTAAGTTTTTTACCTAAGGTTGTTATAAGATATGTTTTAGTCATTGTTTAGCAAAAACTGGTAGGGAGAAGCTACGATATGTTCAATTGCAATTGAGGCTGCACCTGACAAAATAGCATCTTCTTTCTTTGAAGCAACTAGAATTTGTGGGATTTCATCTGAAAAAGTATATTGCTCTACTATTTTTTTTATTTCTCTAATAATAGAATTCCGTGCTTTTAAAATTCTTCCACCTATAATTACCGATTCAGGATCAATCGTATTTACCAGGTTCACTATCCCGATGGCTAAAAATTTACTGATTTCATCAATTGCTTTTTTAATTTCATCAGACTTTTTTGATTCATTTAAAATTATCTCTAATGGTAAATTAAATTCATCTGCTAACCTTGATAAACCTCCAAAATTTTCCAAAGGAATTAAATCTTCAGTTATGGCTGTATGGCCTATTTCTCCAGCAGAATTAGAAGTTCCCGAATATAACTTTCCGTTTATGATAATTCCTGCGCCGATTCCAGAATCACCTACAATAAAAACATAATTGTTAAATTTTTTTCCATGTCCAAACCACTTTTCACCCAAAACAGCACTGTTTGCATCATTTTCTAGCCATATTGTTTTTTCATAGTGTTCTTCTAAATGTTCAACGAGTGGGTAATCTTTTAGCAAGGGGAAAGGATGAACTGATCGTAAAATTCTTTTTTGGCTATCTATCAATCCAGGCATAGCGATACCCATACCCTTAATTTTGTTGAAATCTACTCTGGAGTTATTGATCAATTCGTCGATTATTAAAATTAGATTTTTTAAAACATCAGTCGGTCTTCCATATGAATTTATTTCTTTTTCAACAATCTTGATTTTTTTTCCTTTAAAATTAAATATTCCCGTACGTACAATGTTTACACCAAATTCAACACCTATAACATAAAAAGCATCTTCTTTGAGCCTTATTAGTGTTCGTTTTCTGCCTAATTTACCATCGACAGTTCCAACTTCCTCTACTAAATCCCTGGAGATTAATTCATTTATGATATTTGTGATAGTAGCGTTTGTTAGACCTGTTATATCAGCTATTTCTGATCTTGTGCTTGTCCCTTTAGAGTTCAATAATTCTAAAACTAAGGATCTATTACGTTCTTTAACTAATTCGATATTGTAGGTTTTATTTGCCATCAGTAAACTCCTTTGCTTTTTATTTATATTAGATTAAGAGACCCTAAAACTTAATTAATAGAATCTCTCTACTTCTTTCCCCGCTCTTCTAAAAAAGGGACCTTCGGTCCACAAAATCATGAGGGTGGGGAGGATTCCGCCCTGTGACCCTTTCAAAATAAAAATTTTTTTTTGAAAATCGTTTTATTTTGAAGTTATTTCTTCTACTTTTAATTTAAATACAATTTTATGCTAATGTCAAGTTTGTTCATGAGTGTTTAGAGACAATTATTACCATTTAAAAGCAATTATTTGGGAATATCTAAGAAAATCATACTTTTTTTATTTAAAAAAATCTGGCCTATATATTTATAGTTTAATACTTGAACGAGCTTGTTGTTTTCATATAAAAACTCCATAGAATACTATTCAATATGCAATAATGTAAGGTTTTAATTTAAAAATAGGTTGGATTGACGCTTTCCTTGAAGTCTTTTATGCAGAAAACTAGAGTTAAAGCTAACTGTAGAATGACACCTTAAATGTGCTGCCAACCATCCATTTTGATTCAAATTCTATTTTATAATTTGCTAGTTCGCATAGATACTTAACCACAGCCAAACCCAACCCCGATCCCTTGGCGTGATTCTTTGCCTCTACGCCACGATAGAACCTTTCAAAAATTCTATTTTGTTCTTCTTCTCTTATGCCTATACCTTCATCTTTTATAATGAGTTGTTCGCCTAGAAAATCAATGTAAATATCAGAATTTTCGTAAGAGTATTTAATCGCATTTGAGAGCAAATTTCTGAAGATTGTGTAGAGTACAAACTTGTCACCTTTTATAGACTGAATTTGACAATTGAATTGTAACTTAACCTTTTTTTCTAATATCTTTTCATAGAGATCATTTACTACTTCATTGTATAGAGTACGTGGATTTATTACTTCTTTTTTTAATTCGTATTCTCCAAATTCTGCTTTCGAAAGAAGGGTTAGTTGAGAAATTATATTTTCTATTCTGTCAAGAGATTCTTCGATTTTGGTAACTTGTTTTAAAAATTGATTGTCTTTCATGAAATCTTTGAGAATTTGAGTATTTCCTTTTGCTATAGTGAGGGGAGTTCTGAGTTCGTGGGATACAGAAGTTATGAAATCTTCTTTCACTTTTTTTAGTAATTCAAATTCTGTTTTGTTTTGTAATATTAGAAGTTGATATTCTTTTTTGTATGTGAGTTTGCAAAACTTGCTGTAACCTTCAAAGAAATATATATTTGTTTCTAATTCATAGTCTTCATTGTTCAATATATGTTTTGCAAGCTGATCGATTTCGTTGAAACTTATGGTGTTCAATAATTCTTTGTTTGTTCCTAATCCCCAAGCTTTGGCTGTGGTATTTGCGTTAAGTATAGTAGTTTTGTTTTCTAACTGTAATACGGCATCTTCTAAAGAATCGAATATTTGAAAATCAAATGAACAGGTATTTTTCATATTTTATTTTCACCGTTGTTATCTACTGTAAAAGCGTTTTTGTTGAACTTGTATCCTACGTTTCTAATAGTTTTTATCCAATCTTTACCGATCTTTGACCTAATCATGCTTATATGTACGTCTATGACTCGGTCTGTAATAAATTCATCTCCAAACCAAATTTTGTCGATAATTTCTTCTCTTGTGTAAACTTTTTCTGAATTTCTGGCTAATAGATCAAGTATTTCGAACTCTTTTGATGTCAATTCAATATTTTTACCTTTGTAAGTTACTAAATAATTGTTTGAATATATTTCCATGGGTCCAAAAACCATTTTACTTTCAGATTTTTTAAGTCTTTTTAATAAAGCCCTAACCCGTGCTGTAACTTCTCTTGGATTGAAGGGTTTAGTGATATAGTCATCTGCTCCTGACTCAATTCCTAAGATTTTTTCTCCATCTGTATTTTTTGCAGAAATAATTATGATGCCTATTTCTCTATTCAATGCACGAACTTTTGGCAATTCATTAACTGCGTCTCCATCCGGTAACATCAAATCTAATAAGATTATGTCGATGTTTGATTCTTTATTCAAAACGTTCCTCATTTGAGATAAAGTACCGGCTTCAAAGATTTCTAAATCTTCTAATCGAAGATAAGTTTTTAGTATATCTCGTATATCTTCATCATCTTCAACAATAAGAACCTTAGGCATGAGAAAGCCTCCGTTTATAGATAGTCCTCGATTTCCTTACCTGTTTCTATGTAAACTATTTCTTCACAAAGATTTGTGGCGTGATCAGCGATTCTTTCAATGTCTCTTGTCAATAATATATATGGTATGATAAGTTCTTTGTTGAATGATTCATCCTCTAATTTTTGCACAGCTATTTTTCGAATTTGTTTTTCTAGGTTGTCTACTTCGTCATCTCTTTTCCAAATTTTCACAGCTTCTTCAATATTTCTTTCTCCGAATGCTTTATATGAGTCCTTTATCATCTCTAAAGATATACCGAACATCTTTTTTATTTCTTTAGTATTTACTATGTCTTTTAGATCAATATGCGCATAGATTTTAGTTTTTTCAGCAATATTGCAAGAAAGATCACCTATTCTTTCAAGATTGTTTGCGAACTTTATCATTGTTACTGCGTAACGTAAATCTTTTGCTAAAGGACGAAATCTGGCTACGATTTGATAGACTGACTCTTCAATTTGGCGGTTTAAATCATCTATTTGATCATCTGCTTTTAAGACTTTTTCGGCTAATTCAAGGTTTTTATCTTCTAAAGCTTTGATAGAATTTTCAAAGGATCTTAAAACGACGGTTAAAAGCTTAGATATTTCACTTGTTAATCGTGTCATTTCAGTTTCAAAATGTGTGTAATCCATCTATTCCACTCCCCATTTTCTTGTATAATTTCTATTGTTTTTTTAACTATTCAATTTTTAGCTAATTCTACCATTTAAATAATCTTCTGTCAATTGTTCTTTGGGACTTTTTATAATGTCTTCTGTTTTTCCGGATTCTATAAGTTCTCCTTGAAACATAAAATACATATAATCTGAAATTCTTATAGCTTGGGCTAGGTTATGAGTTACAATAATTATAGTATAATTTTCGGATAGGTGTTCAATTAGATTCTCAATTTTTTGCGTAGCTATAGGGTCTAGGGCAGATGTGGGTTCGTCTAATAAGATTATTTCAGGATCAACAGCAATGGCTCTAGCAATACATAAACGTTGTTGTTGTCCACCAGAGAGAGAACTAGCTGGTTTGTCGAGATCGTCTTTTACTTCATCCCATAACGCTGCCCTTTTTAGAGCCGTTTCAACGATTGCATCCATTTTTCTTCCATTTCTTTTTGTATGTAACTTTACACCGAATGCGATGTTTTCATAAATAGTCATTGGAAAAGGTACTGGTTTTTGAAAAACCATTCCTATTTTTTTTCTCAACAATGATAAATCAATGTTATTTTCATATATATTTTTACCATCAAATATTATTTCTCCATTGGTTCTATATCCAGGAATTTCATCGTTGATTCTATTTATACTTCGCAACAATGTGGATTTTCCACAACCTGAAGGACCTATTATTGCACTAACTTTTTTCTTTTTAATTTCCATATTTATATCTTTTAAAGCTTGTTTTTGAGCGTACCAACCATTAAAATTTTTGATTTCTATAACAATTTCTTTTTCTGTACTCAACTTTTTTGTTTTCCTCCTCTTACTTTAAACGCTATCGAATATATGACTAAAATAAGTATTATTAAAAATGCGGATGTTGCTTTTGCCATCCATTGTGCATTTTCTCCATATGCCATGGTTATAAAATATATGTGAGTTGGAAGAGTCATAACAGGATCGAGTAGAGATTTTGGTAACTGAGTTGAATAAAAGACTGCACCAGTCAATAAAACAGGGGCGGTTTCTCCAATAACCCTTCCAGTGCCAATTAATATTGCGGTTATTATTCTATTTTTTGCTGCTGGAAACAGTATTTTGTAAATAGTTTCTGTTTTTTTTGCTCCTAAAGCATAGGCTGATTCCCTTAATTCTCTTGGTAGAGATGTAAGGGCTTCTTTTACCGATGAGGATATTACAGGTAAAGTCATTATAGCTAAAGTTAAACTTCCACTGAGAAGCGATGTTCCAAATCCAAGAGTTATTGAAAAAAGAGCTAATCCAAACAATCCATAGACAACAGAAGGAACACCAGATAAAGAGGTAACGGATATGTCAATTATTCTTCCTAATCTTGATTTTGATCCATATTCTGAGAGGAAGGTACCAGTGAGAACTCCTATTGGAATGGATAATAATAGAATGAAAAATATCATCAAAAAACTTCCCAATATAGCCGGTCCTATTCCACCGGCTGTCATTCCTTGACTGGGGTATTCTAAGAAAAAAGAAGGATTAAAATATCTTGCACCATCTACTATAACTATTACAATTATTGACAATATTATACCAAACGCAATATAACTTATGATTCTGAAAATGATTGAAATTATTGAATCTATTCCTGTTTGTTTCTTCATTTTTTTCAACTCCTCGTTACTCTCCTAGATATCATCGTTAGAATAAAAGATATCATTAGTAAAATCAAACCGGCAACGAATAAAGCAGAGTAATGAATACTTCCAATCGGCACTTCTCCCATCTCACTTGCTATAGCAGCGGTTAAAGGTCTAACCGGATCCCATATTGATCTAGGAATTATAGCAGCTCCTCCAGCAACCATTAATACAACTATAGTTTCCCCTATAATTCTATTTATTGTTAGAATTATTGAATTTAAAATTCCTGATAGTGCTGCTTTGCTTACTATTCTAAATCCAGCAGTGAACCTACTTGCTCCCAAGGCTAATGCACTTTCTTTTAGACTGATATCAATTGCTGATAATGCTTCCTGCATAAGTGAAGCGGCGTATGGTAGGGATAAAATAGATAGCCCAATTGCTGCTAATAGTAAATTACCTAAGGACCAAGCTCCAAAATTCATAAGGATAGGTGAAACATAAATAAATAAGAATGTACCAATTATAACAGTGGGTACTCCAGATAGCAAATCTATTGCTGATTTTATAATTTTTTGTTCTGTGTTTGTGGCATAATCGTACAAGAAAAATGCAATTATATACCCTATGGGTATAACCATAATAGAAGCGAAGCCCGTTAATATGAAAGACCCTACTATCATTGCCAACATGCCATATTCTGGTGGATCATATGTTGGATACCAGTATTTACTAGTAAAAATCTCAGCCCCAACTTCCGTCAGGGCTGGAATAGTTTCTCTTATGATAAAGATGAATAGACCAATTAATGCTACTATTCCCACCATTGCGACCGCGGTAATTATACTTTGATTTATAATATTTTTGAAATCTCGTCTATTCACAAATAAAGCACTCCTTTTAAAGGATTAACTTTTAAAATCCGTATGCTGCTACATACCCGGCCTGTTCAACTAATTCTTGACCTCGTTTTGATAGCCCAAATGTCAAATACTGTTTTACCGGTCCAGTTTCAGGGTAACCGTTTGTTCCATCAACAAACATATACAATGGTCTTGAAATTGGATAAACAGAATTTAAAATATTCAGTTTTGTTGGTTGTACACCATCAACAGATAAAACCTTTACGTCGTTAGTTACATACCCTACTCCTGTATAAGCTATCGCATATTGGTTTTTAGCAACTGATTGAATTTCTGCTTGTGTTGATTCCAGCATTTGAACTGTTGGTACCATTCTTTCACCTTTTAAAACTTTTTCTACGAATGTTTCGTAGGTCCCAGAGGCGGAGTTTCTTGAATATACGACAATCCTTTGGTTTGGTAAATTTGGATTCAATTGGTTCCACCTTGTGATTTTACCAGTGTAAATCTTTGCCAATTCTTCTATAGAGATTTCATCTATTCCAAGATTAGGATTAACAATAACAGCTATTCCATCGTATCCTAAAACTACGGGGATGAAATACTTTCTTTTTTCGGACATTTGTTCCAATTCTGATTCTTTAAGCCATCTGCTCGAGTTTGCGATGTGTGTTGTTCCGTTGAATAAAGCAGAAATACCTGTTGAAGATCCTGCACCTTCCAATGTTATTGATAAATCTGGATACATATCTTTTAGCTCTTCTATCCAGAGTTGTGCTACTGGAAAGATCGTGTTTGAACCTTTTATAACAAGTGTTTCTGCGAAACTGAAAAGGGCTATACCCACTAAAACTAAAGTTAATAATACCTTCTTCACAATAATTCCCTCCTTAATTTAAGTTTTTCAATGTAATCATAACAATCTTTTTTTTGGATAAAATCAAGTGATGTTAAGAAATATTAAGGAGGAACTCCACTTATATTTAAACATACTGTATGAGCTTAAAAAATAAAATTGATATTACATTTTGATAAATTTTTTTGTCTTTAATTTTTTTCAATAATTCAAAAATTTGTGCTATAATTATATTGTACCTTAATTTACAAGACCTAATTGAGCTTTTTTAGAAACGTTAAGAGGTGTTTGATTATGTTGATTGAATCGAAAAGTTATGAGAAAGAGGTTGAAAAACTATTAAGTGTTAGGTTTACCCAGAGAGAAAGAGAAAGACTAAGAGTCGCTTATGATTTGGCCGAAACTGCTCATGGTGGTCAGTATAGAGATTCTGGAGATGAATTTTTTGAGCATCCAAAAAATGTTGGATTGATACTCGCCGGTTTAAAAATGGATGTAGATACTATAATAGCTGGTCTTTTGCACGATGTAGTTGAAGATTGCGGCGTTCCAATAGATAAAATAAAAGAACTTTTTGGAGTCGATGTTGCCAATATAGTTTTAGGCGTTACCAAGATCAGTAATCTAAAGCTTAATGAACGGCTAAACGAAAAAGACATGAAGTCTTTAGAGAAAGTTGAAACTATACGAAAGATGCTTTTCGCTATGTCTGAAGACATAAGAGTCATTATCGTAAAATTGGCTGATAGATTACATAATATGAGAACTTTGGAATTTGTCGACAGAAAAAAGCAAATAGCCAAAGCAGATGAAACTTTAAAAATATACGCGCCTATAGCCCATAGATTGGGTATTTATAAGATCAAGGAAGAATTGGAAGATTTATCTTTTCGTTATTTGTATCCAGATACGTATTTTGATTTAAAGTCTAAAATCGAGGAAAAATTAAGACTTGGACAAAATAGATTGAATGAATATGCCCAGATTATTAAGCATGAGCTTGATAATCAAAAAATCAAAGCAACTGTTGAGGGACGTTCTAAACATTTATATAGTATATGGGATAAAATGATTCGAAAAGGGGAAACTTTAGATGAAATCTATGATTATATTGCTCTTAGGATAATTACCGAAGATCAGAATAAATGTTACGCAGCTTTGGGAATAATACATTCTATTTGGTCCCCTATTCCAGGAAGGATAAAAGATTATATTGCAACTCCTAAATTTAACGGTTACAAATCTCTACATACCACTGTTATAACCCATAAAGGAGATCCATTAGAAATCCAAATTCGAGATTGGAAAATGCATGAAGAAGCCGAATACGGTTTGGCTGCTCATTGGGTTTATAAAGAGGGTGTTAGTCCTGAAAAATTGAAATTTCTCAATGATTTGATGGAGTTGCATAGATATATAGCTCAAAATGCTTTTGAATTGAAAGATATCGAAACAAACCTTCTCTCAAAAGAAATTTTTGTATTTACACCTAAAGGAGAAATAATTCATTTACCCAGAGGAGCCACACCTATTGATTTTGCTTTCGCTATTCATACTGAGGTTGGCAATCATTTTTCTGGTGCGAAAGTCAACGGTAAGTTAGTTCCTATCTCACACAAATTGCAGACTGGCGATATAGTAGAGATACTAATCAACAGGAATTTTCAGGGACCTAGCATTGATTGGTTAAAATATGCTCGGTCGCCTAAAACCATATCAAAGATCAAAAAATATTACCGACAAAAAAATGAAGTAGAGTTAATAGAAAGAGGGAAAGACAAGTTTAGAGAGCTCTCTAAAAAGCTTAATTTTTCCATGGATGAAATTCTTGAAAAGTTGAAGGAAATAGGATTTTACATTAAATACAACATAAAAAGTGACGAAGAATTTTTTATAAAATTATCTTTAGAAGATATCAGTATTAACACGATTAGAAATATTTTCACCCTAAGCGAAAAAGAAGAAGAGAAACTGGTACCTGCAGTTGAAAAATCTATTTCGAATAGAAAAGGTATCTCCGTTCTTGTTGACGGTGAAGAGGGAGTTGAAAGCTATTTTGCAAAATGTTGTATGCCTGTTCTAGGAGATGAAATTATAGGTGTGATAACTCGAAGAGGAATCGGTATACATAGAAAAGATTGTAATAATATTCAGGATATCGATGAAACTAAAAAAGTGACTGTTGCGTGGAACGAAAACAATCAAAATAAATTTTTGACCGTGTTATTGATAGATGTGGAGAGCAAAAATGTTATAAATAACGTAAGAAACGTTATAAATAATGAAGGTGGACATATAGAAAAATTCGAAATGAGGAGTAATTCTAATTTCCTTAACCTTAGAATATATTTGTCCGTTCAGAATTTAAAACATCTGAGTCTTTTAAGTAATAAATTAAAAAATTCTAAGGGTGTTTATTCTGTTAGGAGGGTATAATTTGAGGGCTGTAGTTCAAAGAGTTGCACAAGCATCTGTTACTGTTTCTGATAATATTGTTGCGCAAATAGAAAAAGGACTTCTGGTTTTCTTGGGTATTTCAAAGAGCGATCAAGAATCAGATATTAGTTGGATGACTGATAAGATAGTAAATCTGAGAATTTTTGAGGACGATCAAAACAAAATGAATAGATCTTTACTAGATGTTAATGGTGAATTGCTTATTGTGTCTCAGTTTACTTTATACGGTGACTGTAGAAAAGGGAGAAGACCATCTTTTACTGATTCCGCAAGTCCGGATGATGCTAGAGCCCTCTACGATAAGTTCCTTTCATTCCTTAAAGAAAAGTACACTATAAACGTTCAACAAGGGGAATTTCAAGCTCATATGAGAGTAAATATTGTCAACGATGGTCCAGTGACTTTACTTTTAGATTCACAGAAGCTGTTTTGACTTTAATAAATATCATTTGATCGGAGGGATTTTATGAAAGAAGTTGAAGTTACGGTTTTTGTCTACAACGAAGATCCATTCGAGGCGCATATTTCTTCTGAAGGTGTAGAATCAGGAGTTAATCAATCTAATGTGCATAAAATATATTTAGGTTACGAAAAACCTCAAAAAGGTGTGGTTGTTAAATTCAAACTACCTAACGGTGAAAAAAAATACGTTAGGGGTTAATAGATGACTCTATTTCTTTTATAATTTCACTAATATCAATTGGAGAGAAGTATAATATCTCCTTTTTTATTGATTCAAAGGTTTTTATAAAGTATTTATTTTGGTTCCCTGTACTTATTTCCAGGAAACACTCTATTAATGCTGCTATTAAATCCGAAGTTTTCACGTATGGTCCATAATCATTTTCAAACGGGGCATATATGTGATTTTCAAATTTTTTAATCTTCTCTTTTAGTATACTTTTATGGTTGTACCAATCTTTAATGAAGTCTTTTTCTATTTCTCCAATTATTTCTTCTAAGCCGCTTACTTTTCTTTTAGTCGGGCTTATCACGTCACCTGTAAATGCTTCCGGCAAATCATGGAGTATCGAAGCAATCATAATATCGTAAATTTCTTTCACTTGCAAATTAGCTTTTAGAGCTAAGATGTAAGAAATTAGAAAAACGAAAAAGGTATGTGAAGCTACCGAACTTTTGATATTTCTATGATTTTTATTCCACCTTGTCATAGTTACAAGTCTTGTGGATATCTCTAATAGTTCATGAGCTAATTCTTCTATCTCTTTTTTATCTTGTATATTCATTTTTTTTATTTTCGTTTGATTTTTTGTTTTAGGCTCTGTGTAATATTCGGGAAATACTCTTTCGTTAATACTGGCTTCTTTTTGAGCGACGAGAAGGTTTATCATTCTAACTTTTTTTTCAGTTTCTTCATCAAAAGTATAATGAATTAATAGTTTTGGGCTAATATTGCTATCAAAATTCGATTCTACTTCTTTATAGGTTTTGTTAATCACTTCATCCCAAAGTTTTTTGCCTTTTTCTTCAATTTTGCTTTTGGTAGCCAATGATATGTCTGATAATACTATTTTAGGAATCGCTTCATATATTTTGTTGTGCAGTATTTTTACCAACTTTTCTTCTGAGTCGTCAGAAAATACAAATAAACTTAAAAGAAGATTGTTGTATATGTTGTCAGATTCGCTAAATCTTACAATTGCAGGATTATTATTCCATCTGTAAACTGTAAACAAATTAGAACTTTCTAAAAGGAAATTACCAATGTTCATAAAGAGATCCGCAAGGAACTCATCACTTCCTTAAGAGGCGGAAGCCCGTTTCAGTGATGAGAGGAATGCAGAATTTTCCCTCCTTTCCCATAATAGAGTTTTAGTTTTACTTACCAGGATTAAATCTTTGCTTTTCGCACTTCTATGAATTACTGTACCATCAAGTTTTCTTATATCAAAGTATCCAGTTGAACGTCTTCCAAATATGAAACATTCAATACCGTTGTAGCTTATTTTATCAAACAATCTAAAGCCATGTACTAGATAAGGTGCTTGGTTAAGCTTCCTTGTTCCTCCCTTTAGAATGTTAGCTTTGTGTATTTGTCTATTGTGTCGTCTAACTTCTTTAATGTGATAATAATACTCTAGTTGTTTTGCTTGAGGATGACCACTAATACATAAGGCGTCTATTATATGTGTTTTAGGTAGGTTGTTCTGTATCCTTGTTTTTTTAGTGATATATCCATAAGTTAGATGAACATTAGGGTATAGCGTTTTTAATCTATTGTATAATGTCCATCTCATAATACCCATAAATGTAGCATCTTTAAACTTTTGTCCTCTTTTAAAATTCAATTTAATTTTCCCATTGTGGCAATTCTTATGACATGTTTCGCATAATGTAATTAAATTATTCGGTGCGTTTCCACCTATTTGCCTACTTTTGATGTGGTGAACATTGAGTCTTTTATCTTTGGTTTTGCCTTTGCAGTGTTGACAGGTATAATTATCTCTCCATAGAACATATTCCCTTACATTCTAAAAAGCTAATTGTTCCCCTTGTTGGTATTGTTTGCCTTCAATGTTAGGATTCTTAATCTTTTGTATATCGAAGCTTGCAACTTCTACTACAACTTTTGTAATAGGAAGCAAATGATGAAGTAGATCAATCAGCTTAATGTGCGATTTTATTTTATGTTCTACCGATGGTGCAAGCTATCCTTTGTTTTTACTGTGAACACGATTAAAAAAACGTGGTTTTCTATACCTTGTTTTTCTGAAACGTCTATCTCTACGATACTGTCGTTTCTGAGCTAAAAGTTTAGTTATGTCGTCCCTTGTTTCAACTTCTGCTGCTAAAAGCTCTTTCTTCTCAGTAGTAGCAGACAAACCTACAGTTTTACTTCCTGCATCTATTCCCAGAGTAATAGGTTGTTTATAGCCGCTACTACCATAGAGGAGTTGAATGGTAAAAGGTTCTTTTCTAACAACCTTAGCTTTACCATCTTTAAGTAGTTTTCTTGCCTTTGAAGGTTTACAAGGCATAAGAGGTTTCCCATGTTTGTTTAAAACGTACACTAACATAAAGTGCATCTCCTTAACGGAGTTGTTCTCCTGCCCCAATGTTATATAGGCTTTTTACGTTTAGCTCACTATCCCTACCCCTCAGGATTGTTTAAAGCTAAACAACAGAGCGACGGACTAGGAGAAAGATCCGAAGGTGTTATGACCTATATAACGTAGCCCGATGATCTTCCTTTAGAGGCGTGAGCCTGTTTGATCCTGGCTGAGGGTAGTCAACTAAGGCTTATTCATCATAAGCCTCTGTCTTTATACGGTGGGTAGTTGACTCAATCACCTTCTTCAATTAATTCAATATTTAGCTTTTGCATTTCTTAATTATTTTAACACATTTTTTTATTTATGATTATTTGAATTGATGGTATAATTTAAAATGTATTTTTAATTGTTAATAAGAGAAAGGGGTTTGTATGTGAAAAGTATTTTCATCGCTGGAATTTCTGGATCAATTGGTCAACAAGCATTAGAAGTGTTAAATAAAGGATGGTTTAAAGACAACTTCAAGATAGTAGGAGGATCCGTTTATAAAAGTTGGGATAAATTAAAAAAAGCAATCGATAAATACAATTTGATTAGTGTTGGGATTGTTGAAAATAATGAAAATATTCCTAAAACTTATAATGGATGTCGAGTTTTTACTGGAGTAGATGCTGCTGAAAGGAGCATGGAGTTTTGTAATCCTGATTACTCTTTGATCGCTACTTCCGGTTTTTCAGGTCTGAAAAACACTTTAAAGGCTATCGATGTTTCTCAACGGGTATGTTTGGCAAATAAGGAATCGATTGTGTGTGGTGGCAATTATGTTTTGGATTATGCTAGTAATCTCAAAAAAGAGATAATTCCGGTTGATAGTGAACATAGTGCAATATTTCAACTTTTGATGGGGGAAAGCTCGACTCCTGAAAAAATTATATTAACGGCTAGCGGGGGTGCTTTAAGAGATTACCCAGTTGAAGCCCTTGAAAATGTTTCAGTGGAAGAAGTACTGAACCATCCAGTTTGGTCCATGGGGAAAAGAATAACCGTTGATTCTGCGACGATGGTAAATAAATCTCTTGAATTATTTGAAGCTTATTATTTATTCAAAATAAACAATATCGAGGTAGCCATTAATAGAAACAGTAGAATTCATTCTATGGTTCAATTTTCTGATGGCGTAATTAAGATGCATTACGGACTTGCCGATATGAAAATTCCAATAGCTTTTTCAATTTCTTATCCTGAACGAAATTTTGTTTTTGAAAAACCCGATTTTTTTTCAGAGAAGATACAGTTCGAAAGAGTAGATTTCGATAGATACCCTTCTCTGAAATTAGCTTACAGCATTCTTGGAAATGCTCCTTTACAGGATGCATTTAACGGAGCTGACGAGATTGCAGTGGATAGTTTTTTAAAAGGTCTAATTAAATTTGGAGATATTTATCGTGTGATATACAAAACGGTAAATGAGATGCAAATTCAGTTTTCATTTGCAAATAGCTTGAGTTTTAATAATTTTGATGATATACTTAAAGTGGATAAAATCAGTAGAAATATAGCGAAAAAAAATATTATGGAGGTTACCGAATGACCGTTCTATTATCAATTGTTTGGTTTTTGATTATTATTTCCGTTATTGTAGTTGTTCATGAATTTGGACATTTTATTTTTGCAAAAATTTTCAAGACGAGAGTGGAGGAGTTCTCTATTGGATTTGGACCCGCATTATTCAAAATTCCAGGTAAAGAAACTACCTTTCGATTCAATATTGTTCCTTTGGGTGGATATGTTAGATTGGCTGGTGAAGAAGTATTAGAGGAGGGTTATGAGGATACTGATCCTGCCCTGTTTTACAATAAAAAACCTTTCCAGAAATTTTTGATAGCTTTTGCAGGCCCCTTGTTTTCCTTTCTTTTAGGCTATTTTCTTTTTGTAGGAATAGCCGGTGTTTACGGTTTTCCTGAGGTGATTGTTGAGAGAGTAGGAAAGGACAGTATCGCTGCTCAAGCAGGTCTTGAACCTGGTGATATTATTAAAAAAGCGAACAGTGAGTACGTATTTAATCCTTCGATTTTAGAGATGGAAATAGCGTCTGGGAAACCATTAGATTTAACTGTTATAAGAAATGGGGAAGAAGTTGCAGTTACCTTGAATCCTGAACTTACCAATAAAAGGGCAATTTTTACTTTACAAGGAATCGAAGATACCGAATCGCTCAATCTGAAAAACAAACAGATTGTTTCATTAAATGGCGAAGAAGATTTATATATAGTTATGAGTCGATTGGAAAGTGGTGATCCGATAGAGATACAGTTAGAGGATGGAACTATTATTGAAGGTAAGTTATCTCAATATTCGTATTTCCCACCCACGTATGAAACAGGTATCGTATACGCTACTTTTTCAAATGTTATTGCAAATGGTAACAATGTTTTTCAAGAGGGAGATAAAATAATTGAAATTAACGGGATATCCATTACCAATGGGTCTGATTTGCAAAATGTAATTTATCTAACCCAATTGAATAGTGGAGAATTAATGTTTGCTGTTTCTGCTAAAGAAATTATTAATGAGTATAAGCCTTTTACTGCTAATACTCTTGCATTGCTAATAGAGAGAAATGGGCAGATAATTAATATTAATTTACCCAAAAAAGAATTTTTAGATTTCATCGTTCAACCCGGAGTTTTAGAGGTCCCATACGAAAACTGGCACCCTAAAGGTGTTGAGGCTCTTACTGTTCCAATTCAATGGGCAAATAATTTAATTTCTTTAACGTTTAGATCTTTTGGGCAGTTATTCACCGGCAGGATGAGTGCCGATCAAATAGCCGGCCCCGTTGGAGCAGCTGCCATAATAGGTCAGGCAGCAATGGTTGGATTCGATGCTATTTTAAATTTAACCGCTTTGATAACTATCAGTTTAGGAGTTTTTAATTTGATTCCAATACCTGGTTTAGATGGTGGAAGAATCGTTTTTTCTATCTATGAAATGATAACTAGGAAAAGGGTAAGCCCAAAAGTAGAGGCGATAGTGAATACTATAGGATTTTTATTCTTAATATTTTTGATGATTTTCGTCACTTACAACGATATAATGAGATTTTTCTAATGAGGTGTTTTAAATGTTCTCACAAAAAGTAGTTGATGTTGGTGGGGTTAAAATTGGTGGAAAGTACCCCATTGTTATCCAAAGTATGACGAATACAGATACAGCACATATTGAGAAAACTCTGCTTCAAATTGAACGATTGAAAAATTCTGGTGCTCAGATTGTAAGGGTATCAGTGAGAAGTAAAGATGACATTCAACCATTTAGTGAGATTGTAAAAAGAGCTCAAATACCTTTAGTTGCGGATATTCACTTCGACTACAGATTAGCAATAGATTCTATTAAAGCAGGTGCTTCGAAAGTAAGAATAAACCCGGGCAATATTGGCTCAGATGTTAAAATACGTGAAATAGTTAAAGTTGCTAAGAATTATAACGTCCCAATAAGAGTGGGGTCTAATTCTGGTTCGATTGCTAAGGAATTTTCTGATTTACCAAGACATAAAGCATTGGCTGAAAGCGCTTTAAAAGAAGTTAGATTGTTAGAAAAAGAAGGTTTTTACGATATTGTTGTTTCTGTCAAATCTGTTGATGCAAAAGAAACCTTCGAAGCCAATAAATATCTTTCGGGTTTGATACCTTATCCTTTTCATATCGGAGTTACTGAAGCGGGTGTTTTTGAGGATGCTATTATATTGTCTTCAGCAGGCTTAGGGTCTTTACTTATAAACGACATAGGAGATACAATCAGAATATCCATCAGCGGGGATCCACTCAGAGAAGTTGAAGTGGCAAATGATTTGCTAATAGCCTTAGGTTTAAGAACGGGGGTAAGAGTCATAGCATGTCCTACTTGCGCAAGAGCAGAGATCAATGTTGAAAGTTTAGTCTACGAGGTAAAAAGAATTTTAAAAGACAAAGAGGTTAAAAAAAATATTACGATAGCGGTCATGGGGTGTGTTGTTAACGGTCCTGGTGAAGCTAAGCACTCCGACATTGCTATAGTTGGTACCAAAAATGGATCGGCGGCTTTTTTTCTAAAAGGGGAGCTTTATGGAACCATCAAGAGCAATGAGATAAAAGAGAAGCTTTTTGAAGTTATAGAGTTTTTTCAAAATTCCTAACTGAAGAAGGGAATATTATGGAGATAGATCCTATTACTGGAAAGAAAACTGATAAAGAGATAAAAAAGAGGAAGATAAAAAAATCAAAAGATCACAATATTTCTACTTCTGAAATAAAGGAAAAAGAAGGTTTTTTCGATGTACTGGTCGATACGAATTTAAAAATTTCCGAAAGTGAATTAAAGAGTTTGATTGATAATATTCTTAAACAAGGGAACAATTTTGTGAAATCTCCTACTCAAACTAATCTAAGAGGTTACAGGAATGCTATCAAAGATTTCCTTAAAAGATTGGAAAAACATTGGTATGTGATAAAAAACAATCTTGATTTTAAAAACTCAGCACCTCAACTACATATGGTTGCAGAAATAGTTGATGGCAAACTCATGGAATTGACTGATATGATTTTAAAAAGAGAGAAAAATACATTACTATATGCATCGAAAATCGAACAAATAAACGGGTTGATTTTGGATTTGTACAAATAAAAAGTAATATAGAAGGTGTTTCTTTGTGAATAATTCATTTTTTTATGATACAATAAAAAAAATTGAGTCAAAAATAGATGTTATTAAAGCAAGTTCCATGTGTTTTGTTAGTGAAGATAATTTCATTTTGCATAATTTCAGAGATGAATTAATAAATTCAGTTTCAGCTTTTAATAAATTAGATACCTTAATTATAAAGCCTTCTGGTGGAAATATTAAGATAGAACAAGTGAGGGATGCAGAAGAGTTTTTAATGTATAAACCTAACTATGCAAAGGTGAAGGTTGTTTTTTTTGAGGATATGGAGAGTTTGAATATAGAAGCAGCGAATGCTGCACTCAAATTAATCGAAGAGCCGCCTCAATATGCTTTGGTATTTGGCACTACTACGAGATGGAATTATTTGCTCCCTACCCTTAAAAGTCGTTTTATAAGGTATGATCTTTCGATTCCTTCAACTCTAATTGAGAATGTTAATAGTAAGTATGAAGAAATAGCTATTTATTTAAATTTTTTTCGACATTATGATTTAGGAGTTTCATTATTTCTTAATGATGAAAATACTGATGTTTCTAGCATTAAAGAAATAGTAGAAAGGATAGTCAGTTTTTCAGCCAAAAATGTTGATGAATTATTAAACAATTTTAAATTGCCACTCGATTTGTCAGAAAACAAATTGAAATTTGCTCTTTCATATTATAAATTGTGGGATATATTAATAAATTCAAACGACAAAGAGTTCTTTTATCTAATAAAAAATATTGCCCAAATAAAAAATGATGTGGAAAATTTGTCTTTTTTACGTAATATATCCGCTTTGGGCGCGATTTTGTTGAGAGATTCGATGGTGTTTTTGAATTCTTCCAAGTGGAAATATTTTTGGAATAATTCACTTGTTTATTTCTTTGGATTAAATGAACATGCCGTTAATCTAGAGCAAATTAAAGATACTGTTTCATATCTGAACAGGATGTCTACGATGAGATTGGCTAACTTTAACTTTGAAATGGAAATATTTACTCATTTTCTTAGAATTAAGAGATGTTTTAAGTGAACCTTTAGATAAAAATAATGGGAGTGAAATCTTTTGATAGATCTAAAAGCGGAAGTTTATGGGGTAGAATTGGAAAGATTAGGTTCAATATATTATTATAATTATTTAGGAATCGAAAAAATCGAAATATTGGATAATGTTTTGGTTCAAACAGAAAATGGAATAGAAGTTGGAAGGGTGATGATGGGGCCCGTTACGATGAGGTTTGAAGAAATTGGTTATGAACCTAATTCAATAATTAGAAGGGTTGGAGATGACGACAAAAAACAAATAGAAGAAAATGTTGAAAAGGCTAAAGAAGTAGCACAATACGCAAAACAGATGGTTAGAGCATTAGGATTAAAAATGAGAATTCTTGATGCCACTTTTACTTTTGATAGGTCAAAATTGGTTATTTACTTTGGTTCCGATGTCAGAATAGATTTCAGAGAATTGGTAAAGATTTTAGCTAAAAGGTACAAAACAAGAATAGAACTTAAACAGGTAGGAGCTAGAGATGAAGTAAAGATGACCGGATCAATTGGTTTATGTGGGCAAGAAGCATGCTGTAGTAGATTTTTAAGAGATTTTTCTTCTATAAAGATGGAACTTGCTAAAACGCAACAGATGATGATTAATACCGCTAAAATCTCAGGCAGATGTGGAAAACTTCTTTGCTGCTTGAAATATGAGAATGATTTTTATAAAGAGGTCCTTAAAAATGTTCCAAATGAGAATACTACAATAGAATACGAAGGGAAGCCAGCCAGAGTCGTAACGGTCAACGTGTTCTTAAAGGAAGTTTCATTACAAGTAATAGAAGAAAATCAACCTATTATAATTAAAGTTCCTTTTTCTTATTTCAACAACGGTAATTCTTAAAATCAACTGCCTCCGTCTAACGACTAAGGCGGAAAAACTGGGAGAAGCTAATTAAGGTTATTTCAAAGAAAGGACGAATATGGATATTAAATATCCTGAAAGGGGTGAAAAAAACTACTGCATTCCTTTCGATACTAAAAACGGCTTCCGCTTCTTAAGGAAGGCGTAGGTCAGTTGCAGTAGCGTTTCATAAGCATATGAAAACAATTGCGGATGTATTCATAACAATCGGTGTTTTGTTTGTAATCATTGGGTTGATGTTTGCTTTTAATATAAAACTCGGAAGACTTCCTGGAGATATAATAATAAAAAGAGAAAACTTTGTTTTATATATTCCTATTACAACAATGCTTATTGTAAGTGGAATAATCACATTGCTATCAATTATCATTCGAAGATTTTTCTAATATTAGATCTAAATTCTTTGGAGGTGGATTCATTGAAAAAAAGTATAAAAGAACTAAAAAACTTGTCGTTAATCGCTAGAGGAGATATCCTGAAGATGACCACTGTAGCTAATTCTGGTCATCCAGCAGGTTCAATGTCTTCAATTGACATGTTTTTATCGGTTTTAAATCGAGCAAATATTTTCCCAGATGATCCTTTCAACCCAGATAGAGATAGGATTGTGGTTAGTCACGGGCATACTTCCCCCGGTTTTTATGCAGCTTTAGGTAGGATGGGCTTTATAGACATTGAAGAAGTTATTTCGGGATTCAGATATGCTGGAAGCATATTTGAAGGACATGTTACCCGTGGGATACCAGGTGTTGAGTGGTCAACAGGGAATTTGGGTCAAGGTTTATCTGCTGGCGTAGGAATGGCTTTGGCAGCCAAAAAGAGGAAAAAAGATTATAGAGTTTACGTTTTTAGTAGTGATGGAGAAAGTTCAAAAGGGCAGATTGCAGAAGCAAGGAGAACTGCTATGAAAGAAGGCCTAAATAACCTAATTGTTCTACTGGATTACAATGATATCCAAATATCCGGTAGGGCTAGAGATATATTATCAGTAAATATAGTTGGCGAATACAAAGCAGCTGGATGGAACGTAATAGAAATTGATGGTCATGATTTTGAGCAGATCAATAAGGCGTTGGAAATGGCCGAAAATGAACTATTAAGACCAACAGTAATTGTATGCAAGACGAATATAGGTAGAGGAGTTTCTTTTATGGAAAACACTCCGACCTATCACGGTAAAGCGCTCACCAAGGAACAATTAAGTAAGGCATTAGAAGAATTAGGTTTAGAGAACGATGTGGAAAAGTACATTGAAAGAAGAAAAAATATTACCTTAAATAGGGATAAGCTAAATTATCCAAATATTGAATTAAAGGTTGAAACGGGGCAACCTATAGTTTATGAGAAGGGGACAAAGGTTGCTAATCGTAACGCCTTTGGGAACGCTATCGCTGATCTTGCAAAACTGAATAGGGATAACTTTCCAGTAGTCGCTATTGATTGTGATTTGAAACCATCCGTTAATTTGGGAAAATTTGAAAAAGTCAATCCTGAAGGCTACATTCAAATTGGCATTGAGGAACATAACGCTGCTACGATTGGTGGAGCATTGTCTGTTAGTGGAGTATTAACTTTTTTCGCTGATTTTGGAGTATTTGGTTTAGATGAGGTATTTAATCAGCAAAGATTAAACGATATTAATCACACTAATTTAAAGACCGTTGTCACCCATTGTGGTATGGATGTTGGAGAAGATGGTAAGACCCATCATGAAGTCAATTATATTGGGATAGTCAGAAGCTTATACCATACTAAATTAATTGTACCTTGTGATGCAAATCAAACTGATAAAGCGATTAGGTACGCTGCAAAAGTTCCGGGTAACTTTGTGATTGCTATGGGAAGATCAAACCTTCCAATTTTGTTAGATGAAAAAGGCGACGTTTATTATGGTAACGATTATAACTTTGAGTATGGGAAGTTGGATTTTTTTAGAAAAGGCAAAGACCTAACGATATTCACATATGGTAGCTTCGCTCATTTAGCGGTTGAAGCAGCTGATAAGTTGAAAGAAGAAAATATTCATATCACAGTAATTGGAGTACCGACTCCTTTGGATTTTGACCTTACTCAGGTTAAAGAATTTGTAGATAATACTATTGTATTAACTTTAGAAGACCACAACGTAGAAAATGGTTTATCAAATGAACTATCAAAAGCTATGATCAGAAATGCTTTGAAACCCTCTTATTTTGAACCTATGGGATTAAAAGACTACACACCATCTGGAACGATCAATGATTTGCTAAAGATTTATGGATTTGACGTAGAATCGTTGGTAAATAAGATGAAAGGATTAATTGAAAACAAATGAAGTATGAAGATAATTTAAAATTGACTTTGCAAGAGGAAGAAACGCTAAAAAGTGCAAAAAAGATGCTTCTTCTACCAGCATGTGTCAATGAAAAGTTGCTGTTTGAAGCGTTGTGTCATAAATCATACGTTTTCGATAACGAAAATATTCAAAGAAGACTTAATTCTAACGAAAGACTGGAATTTCTTGGAGATGCTGTTTTGGAGTTAGTTATCTCCGAGTTTCTTCACAACAACTATTATCTTTCCGAAGGAGAAATGTCAAAGGCGAGGGCTATTATAGGGAGCGAGGTTATTTTGGCTGAAGTCGCTTTAAAACTAGGGTTAGATAATTTTATTTTTTTAAGTAAGGGAGAAGACAAACAAAGTGGACGAAGGAAAAAGTCAATTTTATCCGATACGATGGAAGCTGTGTTTGCATGTATATATATAAGTTGTGGTTATGAAAAGGTGAAGAAGTATATAATAAAAAACATGAAGGAATACATTGAAAATGCTGTTGGAGGCAATATTTTTCTCGATTATAAAACGAGATTACAAGAGATAACTCAAGAAAAAGCAAAAAAATTACCTGAATACGTCTTATTAAATGCTTCTGGGCCATCTCATATGAAAAGATACAAGGTGGCTGTTAAACTAGGTGATGAGATACTTGGAATAGGTGAAGGTTTTTCAAAGAAAATTGCCGAACAATTAGCAGCAAAAATCGCTTGTGAGAAGTTTTTGGACTCTGTTGGTGAAAACAATGGCGTTGATTAAAGAGATTGAGTTCGTTATTTCAAAGAATACCTCTTCGATATCATTAACAGGAAATTATTGTTTTCTGGACTGTAAACATTGTGGTGGCCACTATCTAAATAATATGGCCAGAATAAAAGATATAGAAGATTTAGTAAAAAAAGGCTTCACTTCTTTTTTAATTAGTGGTGGATTATTACCTGATGGAAAGGTTCCAGTTTCACTATTTGAAGATACACTATATAATTTAAAAAATAAATATAATTTGAAATATAATGTACATACTGGCTACGTGGATGAAAAAGACATTCATGCTTTAAAAAAGCTTGCAAATACCGTATCTTTTGATTTGGTTGGAGATCAGCAAACGGTGAAAGAGGTTTATGAGAAACTAGATTTTGAGAAGATTTGGGATTCCTTTGAGTTGCTTGTAAAGAATGATTTTGTTGTTAAACCACATATTACTATAGGTTTGAATAAAGGTGAATTCTCTCATGAAGTAAAAGCGATTGAAAAATTAAAGAAATTTGGAGATCGAATAGATGAAATAATATTTCTGGTTTTTATACCCACCATTGGGGCTAAATTTTATTCTTATCAACCTCCAAAAGTGGATGAAGTTGTTTCTTTTCTTTCAAAGGTCAGAAAAGATTTTCCAGGTAAAAAGTTAACTTTAGGCTGCATGCATCCTAAAGGGAAATATAGAGAAGAGCTACAAACCAACCTTTTAGGTATTGTAAATAAAATTGTTCAACCTATTGGCAAAGTTATCGAAAAAGCTGAAAGAGAAAATTACCGGATTAGTTATAGTTACGAATGTTGTGCGTTTCCTTCCTATGAGATGGGTGATAGGATGGGAAGTGGGACTAAGGGGGGCTAAATATAATATTATAGTATCTTTAAACACAGTATGATAGATTTAGGCACTTTAGAAATAAAAAGATTTTCAAAAATAAGATTTTGATTTTAAAAGGGTTACAGGGCGGAGCCCTCCCCCCACCCATCCGGGCGGGTTGCTGGGCGAAGGGGAGCTAAAGTAGATTGTATGTAAGTAATAATGACAGATAATTGTGGAGGTTATAATTATAAGATGGACATTTTACCTTCTTACATGAAGTTATACGAGTCAGGTGAACTTCATAAGAGACGTGATTATTTGATGAAACGATTAGAAAAATGTGATCTTTGCCCTCGCCAGTGTAAAGTAAATAGATTAACAAATATTGGAACTTGTAGGGTCGGGAACGAAATAAAAATTTCCGAGTATGTTCTTTATCCTGGAGAAGAGCCTGTCTTGCAAGGAGAAAATGGTGCAGGTGGTATTTTCTTTAGCAATTGTACGATGAGGTGTGTTTATTGTCAGAATTTTAATTTTAGTCAACTGGGTTTCGGAAAGAACATTTCAACAATCGATTTAGGAGAAATTTTCTTAAAATTACAGAATGAAATGAAGGCTGCTAACTTAGATTTGGTAACAGCCACTCCATACTTACCTTTTATTTTTGATGCTTTGATATATGCAATAGAACGTGGATTTAGATTACCTATAGTGTGGAATACTTCCTCTTATGAAAATATTAAAACTTTAAAGCTGATGGAGGATGTCGTTGATATATATTTGGCTGATATAAGGTATACTAGTAATATAGTTAGTAAAAGGTATTCAGGAGTAAATGATTACTGGAGTAATATGCAGTTAGCTGTTAAAGAGATGTATCGTCAGATTGGTGAAACTTTTATAGTAGATGAAAAGTCTAACATTTTGAAAAGAGGAATAATAATTCGTATTTTAGTTTTACCCAATCTAATAAACCAAGCGAAAGAAGCCTTAAAATTCTTAAAGTATGATGTTTCCGAAAAGGTACATGTCAGTTTAATGGACCAGTACGTTCCAGTTTATAAGGCAAAAAATTATGAAAAATTATCAAGATATTTATACAAATCAGAATATCAGGAAGTAGTAGACTATTTGTATGAATTAGGATTTGAAAATGGTTGGATTCAGGCTCACAATTTAAAAGAAGACGATGAAGTTTTTTCAACGTCACAATAAACGTTGGTGACTATCAGAGGGGTGATTTCATGAAAGAAGTAGAACTGATGCGGTATGTTCTTGATCAGTTACAAGATGGAGTAATGGTTATAGATGAAAGAGAAAAGATTTTTTACATAAACGACTCCGCCTGTAAGATTTTAGAGGTTGATAAAGAAAAAATAATAAGGCAAAATGTAGTTGAAAATGTTCCAAACACAAGATTGCATATTGTTTTAAGAACCGGGGAACCAGAATACGACAAATTACAAAGTTTAGGAGATAAAGTTATTTTAACTTCCCGTATCCCTATAAAAAATGAAAATAATGAAACCATTGCTGTTGCTGCTGTTTTTAGAGATATCACTACATTACAAAAGTTGGCGGAAGAGATTACTAATCTAAGAGAAATGGAAGCGCTTCTAACTTCAATAATTGATTCTACTTCCGATGCTATTTCTGTTGCAGATCAAGAAGGTCGTGTTACCATGGTCAACAGAGCTTATACAAGAATCACAGGGCTAACCCCGAGAGAGGTTATTGGTAAACCCGCCACTATAGACTTAGCAGAAGGTGAAAGTTTGCATATTCAATGTGCAAGAGAGAAAAAACCTATATACAATGTAAGAAAAAGATTAGCTACGAACAAGAAAGAAGTAGTAGCAAGCGTCACTCCACTTTTTGTTAAAAATGAGTTTAAAGGAAGTGTCGCCGTTATTCATGATATTTCTGAGATTCAAAGATTACTAAATGAGCTTGAAGCAACAAAAAGGATGCTAAAAAAAGAGACTGCCAAACACACCTTCGACGATTTAGTGGTTAAATCTGAAATTATGAAAGATGTAATAGCTCAAGCAAGTAAAGTAGCCTCAGTAGACGTGGATCTTTTATTAATAGGCGAATTTGGAGTAGGAAAAGAGGTTCTAGCACAAGCTATTCACAACGCAAGTGCAAGGAAAGAGGGACCATATCTAAAATTAAATTTTTCTTTGATTTCAAAAGAAAGACAAGAAGAATATCTTTTTGGGGAGAATAGTTATCTTGCACAAGCGAATGAGGGGACCCTTTTTGTGGAAAATATTGATCTGATGGATATAGAAATGCAGAGAAAACTTTTAGCCTTTCTTAAAGACAACGTTTTTGATACAAATTATTACGATTTTATTCCTGATGTGAGGTTCATTTTTTCAACAACAGAAGATTTAAAGATTCTTTCTGGTTTGGGGAAATTTTCTAAAGAGCTTTTATACAAAATTTCAGTAGTAAGTATAGAAGTTCCACCATTAAGGGAAAGAAAGGAAGACATACCTGAGCTGGCTCAGCAGTTACTACATAGTTTAAATAGAAAGTATGGAAGAATAGTTTATGGATTTACTGAAGATGCATTGAATAAATTGATGAATTATTCGTGGCCAGGGAACATAAGAGAGTTGGAAAACGTAATTGACCGGGCCATGTTAGCAATGGACAACAGCGATTCCATAGTAACTTCCACACACATTCCTGATTTGGAAGAAAAGGTTGAAGAAGTCACGGGAACGCTTAAAGAGATGACTGAAGACTTTGAGAAAAAGATAATTTTGGAAGTACTAGAAGCAAGCCACGGTAATAAAA
Source organism: Petrotoga sp. SL27 (assembly GCF_002924605.1). Taxonomy (NCBI): domain Bacteria; kingdom Thermotogati; phylum Thermotogota; class Thermotogae; order Petrotogales; family Petrotogaceae; genus Petrotoga; species Petrotoga sp. SL27. Next base: position 94,201 of record NZ_JAIP01000027.1, read on the forward strand.
CAGAAGTTGCTCGTAAATTAGGTTTAACCGTTAGAAATCTGTATTATAAGCTGGATAGATACGGGATCAAGTGAAGTTTTAATAGGATTAGGGGGCTGAACATTGAAGTTTGAATTTCGTCTGGAGCGTTTGAAAGATCTAAAAAAAAGTTTAGAAGATACCGCAAGAATAGAATTAGGTAAAAAAAGTAAACAAAGACAGTTAGTTGAAGACGAAATTAATCAGATGAACAATAAGATCGATACCTTTTCAACAAAATTTATAAAAGAGGTAAAAGATACTATATCAATTACTAAACTATCAAGTATGGTAGAGTATAACAATTATTTAAATGAACAATTATCACAATTACGTTTAGTATTACAAGAAAAACTACAAGAAGAAGAAACTGCCCGACAAAATTATTTAAAAGCTAAAAGTGAAAAGGATATTCTTCAAAAACTAAAAAATAAAAGACTTAACGAATTTAAAGTTCAAGAAAGGAAAGCAGATATAAAGGAATTAGATGAGATTGCAAGATTAAACCATCAACCAAGGGAGGAGAATTATGAATAAGATCAAAGTTTTGTTCTTATGTTCGAGAAATTCTGCAAGAAGTCAGATGGCTGAAGCGTTTTTAAGAAAATACGGTGGTGATGAGTTCGAACCTTACTCTGCAGGTTTAGAAGCAAGTGAAATTCATCCATTGACTATAAAAGTTATGGAAGAGAAAGGAATATCTATGGACGGGCTATGCTCAAAAAGTTTGGATATATACTTGAACGATAGGTTTGGTTTTTTAATAACTGTCTGCTCAAAAGCAGAAAAAGAATGTCCTTTTTTTCCTGGTGTTAGTATAAGACTACATTGGCCCTTTGATGACCCCGCCGCTGCCCAAGGATCTGAAGAGGAACGATTAGAATCATTTAGAAAGGTAAGAGATCAAATAGAAAAAAAGGTAATTGATTTCGTTGAAAATACTGATAAATACTCCAATATAAAAGATAATTTTCGAATGTAAGCACTTTTTTGTATTTACCTTATTTTTCAAAAAATTAACCTTAGACTAAAATTTCTTTGTTATAATGAATACATAAAAAAATAAATAATCAAGGAACCTCTTTCTGTATAATGCCGATAATATGGTTCGGCAGTTTCTACCAAACAGCCGTAAACTGTTTGACTACAGTAAGAGGGGTTTGGAACTTTTATATCAATATCCTACCTCTCTACTGTATGGGAGGTAGGATTTTTTATTTTAATGCTTTAAAAAATGAAATTATTTTAAAAAGGAGAGATGACTTTGAGTAAAAAGGTCCTTTTGATATCCGGGAGTCAATCGGATGAAATTTTTGTAAAAACTGCCATTGATCTCTTTGAAGAATGGAAAATGAGTTACGATTACAAAGTGTTTAGCGCGCATAGAAATTTGAAAGAGCTAACCAAATTTATAGAAGAACTTCCAAGTAATGAGTATGGTGTCATAATAGCTGTTGCTGGTCTTTCTGCTGCCTTACCTGGTGTAATAGCTTCTTTAACTAACCTCCCTGTTATTGGTGTCCCTAGAGATGTAGGTCCTTTGAATGGAGTAGATGCCTTACTTTCTATGGTACAGATGCCAAGTGGAGTACCCGTAGCGACGATGGGAATTGGAAGTAGTGGGATGAAAAATGCAGCATACTTTGCAAAAAGGTTGATAGAAGGTGAAAGAGATGGAAAATAATGAAAATTTTACACTTTTATACGAAGGAAAAGCCAAAAAGGTATATAAATTCGATGAGAAGAAATTATTGATAAGTTTCAAAGATGATGTTACGGCGTTCAACGGATTAAAAAAAGATCAGATCCTTAATAAAGGTAGAATTAACAAAGAGATTTCTAAATTCTTTTTTGAAATGCTTAATAAGAAAGGTATAAGTACCCATTACATAAACGATTATGATGAAAACTCTTTCGTCGCAGAATGGACAGATTTAATTCCTCTCGAGGTTATAATTAGAAATTATACTGCCGGTAGTTTTTGTAAGAGATATGGTGTAAAAAAAGGATTGATATTAGATTATCCTTTAGTTGAATTTTCTTTGAAAAATGACGAGTTAGGAGATCCCATGATCACCAAAGATGCTGTCATTCTTTTAAAAATTACCACAGAAGACGCATTGAATGAAATCACTTCTATTTCTAAAAAAGTCAACAATATTTTGAGAGATTATTTAAAATCTAAAAGAATCATTTTGGTGGATTTCAAATTAGAGTTTGGAATAAGCAAAAAGGATAACAAAGTTACCTTGATAGATGAGATTTCTCCCGATACATGTCGTTTTTGGGATGCAAATACTATGGAATCTCTTGATAAAGATGTGTATAGGGAAGAAAAAGGAGATCTCATGAACGCTTACGAAGTATTGCTAGGGAGGTTAAATATATGATTAAAGAAAAGCATAAAACCTTCGGATTTGAAGTAAAAGTAAAGTTAAGAGAAGGGATTTTGGATCCACAAGGAGCTACTACTTTCAAGGTTTTAAGAAGGTTAAATTACAACGTTGAAAGTGTAAGATTTGGAAAAAGTATTGAATTAGAAATAAAAGAAGATAGCTACGAAGCAGCCAAAGATAAAGCGAGAGAAATAGCGTATAAAATTTTAACCAATCCAGTTTTAGAGGATTTTGAAATCATCGATTTGATTAGGAAGTGAATGGTGTGAAGAATGGAAATTTATTAACAGCTGGAATTATAGTTTTTCCTGGATCAAATTGCGATAGGGATGCTTATTTCGCTTTGACAATTAACGGCTTTAATGTGAAATATATTTGGCATGATTTTAATCAATTACTAGATTTCGATTTGGTTTTTATTCCAGGAGGATTTTCCTATGGGGATTATTTAAGAGTTGGGGCATTGGCAAGGTTTTCCCCTGTAATGAGCTCTGTAGAAAAGTATATATTGAATAAAAGAGGATTAGTATTAGGTGTTTGTAATGGCTTTCAGATACTTACAGAAGCTGGTGTATTACCCGGAGTATTAACTGTTAACACCTCTCATAGGTTCATATGTAAAGATGTTGAAGTTGAGATCATAAATTTTGATACACCTTTTATTAATAATGTTCAAAAAAAGATTTTAACTTTACCTATAGCTCACAAGGAAGGTCGTTATATAGTAATTGATAACAAGCTTGATCCTACAAATATTGTATTAAAGTACAAAGAGAATCCCAATGGATCATTTGACGATGTAGCAGGCATAGTAAATGAAGGATACAATGTGTTTGGTTTAATGCCTCACCCGGAAAGGGCTTGTCATAGTGTATTAGGTAGCGAGGACGGCAATTACATTTTTCAATCTATCAGGAGGTATTTGACTGGTGCAGAATCAATTAACAATTAAAGAGATAGCATTGGAGTTGGGTCTTTCAAGTGATGAATTTTATCTTATTGAAGAAAAGTTGGGGAGATTACCCAATGAATTTGAAACGTACCTTTTTTCTGCGCAATGGTCTGAACATTGTGGCTACAAGCATTCTAAACATTATCTAAAAAAGATTAATGAATCTTTTGAAAGTGAAAATGCAGGCTACGTTCAAATTGGGGGGAAAGCTATCGTTTTCAAGGTTGAAAGTCACAATCATCCTTCTGCTGTTGAACCTTATCAAGGAGCAGCTACTGGTATTGGTGGAATAGTTAGAGATATATTAGCTATGGGGGCAAGGCCCATAGCACTTTTAGATTCGTTGAAATTTGGTGATATTTCCGATCCAAAGGTGAAAAATATTTTTGAAGGTGTTGTTTCTGGTATAAGTGATTACGGCAATTCCATTGGAGTCCCTACGGTTGGTGGAGAAACTTCATTCAATGAAATATATTCAACAAATCCTTTGGTAAATGTAATGTGCGTCGGTATTGCTAACAAAAATCATTTAGCATCTTCCCATGCTGATGGTCCTGACAAACTTCTTGTATATATAGGATCTAAAACCGGACGTGATGGAATCCATGGTGCCTCTTTTGCATCAAAAAAATTAAGCGGAAAAGATGACAGGCCTTCTGTCCAAGTTGGTGATCCTTTTACCGAAAAGAATCTAATCGAAGCCACACTTGAGATATTGCAAATAAAAGGAGTAAGGGCTTGTCAAGATATGGGAGCTGCCGGTATTCTTAGCTCTACTTCTGAAATGGCTTATAAAGGTGGAGTCGGTTGTGAACTTTATTTAGATAATATACCAAAAAGGCAAGAAGATATAGAACCCTGGGAAATTATGCTTTCTGAGTCTCAAGAGAGGATGCTTTTTTTGGTTAATCCTGGGGCAGAAAAAAAAGTAGAAGCGATATGTAATAAATACTTGATAGATTTTGCAATTATAGGAAAAACAGTTTCTACCCCTCATTACGTTGTTAAAGAAAATAGTGAAGGGAGGATTCTTGCTGATCTTCCAATAGAGGTCTTAGTTAATGCCCCTGAATATTATAGGAACAACACCATTCCTTCTACTTATATATTGAACAAAGCGAAAAAATATCCAAACACAAAGATAAAGGATATAGATAAAATATTAAAAATATTGTTATCTAACCACAATATATCCAGTAAAAAATGGGTATATCAACAGTACGATTATAAAGTTGGAACCAATACAATATTGATACCCGAACAAGCCGATAGTGCAGTACTATGGTTAAAAAACACTCAAAAGGCTATAGCTGTTACGATTGATAGCAACGAACTTTACACATATTTAGATCCATTTGAGGGTACAAAGAACGTTGTATACGAAGCTGCGAGAAATCTAATTTCTGTGGGTGCAAAGCCTTTAGCTATAACAGATAATCTAAATTTTGGGGATCCTGATGATCCTGAAGTATCCTGGCAATTTGAAAAAAGTATAGAAGGTTTGATTGAAGCCTCAAAAGAACTTTTTATTCCAGTGGTTAGCGGAAACGTTAGTTTTTACAATTCTTATCATGAAACATCAATTTTTCCTACGCCTGTGATTGGTATGATTGGAGAAATTAAAGATATTAAAAAATTAGTTAACTTAAAATTTAAGGATTATGGTGACTTGGTGTATTTAATTGGTAAAACAGATATCAATGTTGATAAGATTGGTGGAAGTCTTTATTTAAAGGTTCTTGAAGGTTTTGTGGGTGGAGAGATCGACTTTGTAAATTCAATGTATGAAAGGTACTTGCAGAACTTTATATTAGATCTAATAGAAAAAGGTATTTTAAAAAGTGTGCACGATGTTTCAAAAGGTGGGTTACTTGTAGCTTTAACGGTGTCATGTATATTGAGTAATCGTGGTTTTAAAGGTATTTTAGATACTACCATAGAGGAACTTTTTGGAGAGAATCAGTGTAGGTTTATTGTGTCTGTTAGTAGTAGGGATTCTTATACTTTTGAGTCTATGGCAAAATCATCCAATATCAACGTTAAAAAATTGGGAGAAATAAAATCCAGTGATGAGGGTGTGGATATCGGTATTGCATCTTTTGATTTAAAAGAGTTGAGAAGTATATATTTTAATAGTATTTCAAAAAGTGTGGAGGAATAATAGAATGTTGATGGAGAATTGTGGTTTGTTCGCTGCATATTCAAAGGCTGAAAAATACAACATAAGCGGGAGAATTATTGAAGGTCTTTTGGCGCTTCAACATAGGGGTCAAGAATCAGCCGGCATCTCTGTATCAGATGGTACTAAAATTACAACTTACAAGGGTAAAGGAGTCGTTAACAGAGTTTTTGGGAGTGGTGTATCAAAAAAAATTAATGGTTATTTTGGGATCGGGCATGTGAGATATTCAACGAATGGGGTTTCTAATTTCGCAAATGCTCAACCAATTAGTATAAAGTATAAAAATGAATTTTTTTCAATAGCTCATAACGGTCAAATAGAAAATGGTCCTGAACTGAAAAAAAAATATGAAGAACAAGGTTCCATATTTATGACAACTTCGGATACGGAACTTTTCCCACATCTTTTAGTAAATAAACTAAAAGGTTCTCCTTCAAGTTGGTATAGCGAAGAAATAGGTAAGTTAATTGCTGAAAATATCTCTCCTTCTTACTCAGTACTTTTTCTTTTCAAAGATAAAATCATTGCTTTTAGAGATCCTTTTGGATACAGGCCTTTAAGTATTTGCGAAACTGAAAATGCGATTTACGTAGCCTCAGAAGACAGTGCTTTCAAATTTTTTCCTCTTAGAAACGCTAAAATTAGGGAAATAAAGCCTGGTGAATTAATTGAAATAAAAGACGGAAAGATAGAAAGTTATCTAATATCTTATAATAATCCAAATAAATTTTGTTTTTTTGAACATGTTTATTTTGCAAGGCCCGATTCAAATATATTCGGTGATAATGTCCACTTGATGCGTGAAAAGTTAGGAGAGTTGTGTGCAAAAGAAAATCCTATCGATGCTGATATAGTGGTTCCGGTAATGGATAGTGGTTTTTCCGCTGCATTAGGATATTCAAAAGCTTCTGGTATCCCATTAGAAATGGGGCTAATGAGAAATAAATATGTTGGAAGAACTTTTATCGACCCAGATCTGCAAGAAAGAAAGTTGGGAGTCAGACGTAAACTTTTACCGGTTAAAGAAGTAATAGATAACAAAAGAGTTATTTTAATAGACGATTCTATCGTAAGAGGAACAACGATGAAACATATAGTGAAGATGCTAAGGGAGAATGGCGCTAAACGAGTTCATATAAGAATAGCCTCTCCAATGGTTGTTAATACTTGTCATTGGGGGGTTGATATTCCTACGAAAGAAGAATTAATCTGCACAACTAAAACGGTTGAAGAAATAAAAGAAATTCTTAATGCAGACTCTCTTAATTTTATTACTTTAAAGAATCTCTTTGCTTCTTTGGGAGAAAAGGGAAAGAATTACTGTTTTAACTGTTTTATAAAGGATTAAAATTTTTAAAATTGAGGCTGTTAGTCAAAACAATGATGCCACTTCTCCTTATGGGTGGGTTGCTGGGCGAAGGGGAGCAAATATCATAGAACACACTATAACCAAAAATTGGGGAGGCAATTCATGTTTTATAAAAACTCTGGTGTAGATATAGACAAAGCTAACGAATCTATTAATGAAATTAGATCGTTTATAGGTTCCAATATAGGCTCTTATGCAGGGATATTTCCTTTGAAAGATGAGCTATCTAACTATAAAAACCCTTTTTTAGTAGCTACTTCCGATGGAGTAGGAACAAAGCTTCAATTGTTAAGAAAGTATGGAAGGTGGGATATAGCTGCACAAGATTTAGTAGCTATGAATTTAAACGATTTGGTTTGCATGGGGGCAAAGCCTTTATTTTTTTTAGATTACTTTTCTACATCACACTTAAACAAGAATAATTTTGTCACTTTCATTCGACATTTAAAAAATATTTTAGATAAATATAGTTGTGTTCTTCTAGGCGGAGAAACAGCTGAATTACCAGGTGTTTTTAAAAACGAGAGTGAAGATATCGCTGGTTTCGCCGTTGGAATAGTTGAAAAAGATAACATATTTGACTATTCAAAGATAAGGCCAGGTGATAAGCTTATTGGTCTTTCTTCTTCTGGCATACATTCTAATGGATATTCTTTGGTTAGAAAATTACTGGATGAAAGAAAAATTCTCTTCACAGAAGAACTTTTAAACCCTACAAGAATCTATGTTAAACAAACTTTAACTTTGCTTAATTATATCAAAGGTGCTGCTCATATAACGGGTGGTGGAATAATTGATAACTTGCCCAGAATAATCCCTGATGGCTGTTGTGCGGAGATAAAGGTTAATTGGGAAATTCCTCCAATTTTTGAAGAGATCAAACAAACAGGTATTTCTGATGAAGAAATGTTTAAAACCTTCAACATGGGTATTGGTATGATTTATGTTCTTCCTGAAAGTAATCTTTCTGAAATTACAAAAATATTCGAATCTGTTTTGATGGAAGACTTTTTCATTATTGGAGAAGTGAAATCGATAAACGATTCATACCAAAAAGTCAAAATCATTTTTTGAACAAATTTATTAGGAGCGATATACTGTGAAAAAGATAGTAATTTTAGCCTCAGGTAACGGGACAAATTTTGAAGCTATCTGTAAATATTTTTCAAACTCTTCCAAAATTAGTATAATTAAATTGATAACGGATAACAAAAAAGCTTACGTAATAGAAAGAGCAAAAAGATTGGGAATAGATTATGAAATAATTGACTATACCACTTTCAAATCAAAAAAAGAGTACAATGATTATCTTTTTGGCCGTTTAAAAGATCTAGATTCTGATCTAATAGTACTTGCAGGATACATGAAAATATTACCAGGCTACATCGTTAGATATTATGCCAATAGAATAATAAATATTCATCCTTCTCTTTTGCCAAAATATCCAGGATTACGTTCAATAGAAAGAGCATTTAATAATAAAGAAGAATATACAGGAATAACAATTCATTACGTAGAAGAGAAAGTTGATGATGGCAGAATCATATTACAAAAAGAGTTAAAAGTAGAAAAAAATTGGGATCTTGAAAAGTTGGAGGAAGAAATTCATAAGCTAGAGCATCAATATTATCCTAAAGTAGTTGAGGAACTTTTAAATAATTCTGATGAAAATTGATAGAGATCGGTGGGTGAGAAGCAGGGAAAAGGGAATTAAAGCATGTTTTTAGAGTTTCTAAAGACAATTTGGCAAAAATAACAAGGGAGGCATTAGAGTGATAAAAAGAGCATTGTTAAGTACTTACAAAAAAGATAAAGTAGTTGATTTTGCGCGAACTCTTCAAGAAGTTGAAATAGAGGTTATTTCAACAGGAGGAACCGCTAAGAAACTTCAAGACAATGGTATTGAAGTTACGCCCGTTGAAGAAATCACCAATTTTCCTGAGATATTAAATGGAAGAGTTAAAACTTTGAATCCTTTCATACATGGAGGGATTCTTGCAAGAAGAGAGAACGAACAAGATATGGAAACTCTCAAAAATTTAAATATAGAACCAATAGATCTTGTTTATGTTAACCTTTACCCATTTGTAGAAGAAGCTAAAAAAACTAATTTCGATCTAGATGAGTTGATTGAATTCATTGATATAGGTGGACCAACAATGATTAGATCTGCAGCAAAAAATTACAAAGATGTTATAGTTGTTGTAGATGAATCTGATTTGGAATATATATCAGCTAAATTAAAAAATAAAGAAGAATTTGATGAAAAATATCGAATGTACTTAGCTTCAAAAGCCTTTAATTTGACTGCCTTTTATGATAGCTGTATAAGTAATTATTTAAATGCTCAATTGAAAGATAAGGATGATTTTCAACAATTTTTAACGGTTCCATTTGAAAAAAGCTATCAAATGAGATATGGTGAAAATCCTCATCAAAGTGCCATTTTTTACAAAAATACTTTGAATAATGGGTCTATGACTTCATTTGATCAATTAAATGGGAAAGAGTTATCCTTTAACAATTTGAGAGACGCAGATTCTGCGTGGAAAGCAGTAAATGAATTTGAAGATATAGCATGTTGCTGTTTAAAGCACAGTTCTCCTTGCGGTATTGCCTTAGGAGATAGCATTTTAGAAGCATACAAAAAGGCTTATTCATGCGATCCTGTTTCAATATTCGGTGGGATAGTTGCTTTCAACAGGAAAGTTGATGTTGAAACTGCACTTGAGCTAAAAAAATTGTTTCTTGAGATAATAATGGCCCCAGAGTACGATGAAGTGGCTTTAGATATTTTAAAAAAGAAAAAGAATTTAAGAATTTTGAGAATGTCCTCTAAACCCATTGATACGTATGAATATGTATCTGTTGATGGTGGAATTCTTGTTCAGGAAGTTGATAAAGGGGTTATAAATGAATTTAAGGTTGTAACAGAAACTAAAGTTCCAGAAGAAATCAAGGAAGAGCTTTTGTTTGCATGGAAGGCGGTAAAGCACGTTAAATCAAATGCGATAGTTGTATCAAAAAACAAGGCTACCACAGGCATAGGACCTGGCCAACCCAACAGAGTATGGTCCGCTTTACAAGCTCTTGAAAGAAGTAAAGGGAAGGGTGGGGACGTTTTAGCTTCAGATGCCTTTTTCCCTTTTAGTGATGTAGTAGAAGCAGCAGCAGAATACGGAATAAAAGCGATAATCCAACCTGGAGGGTCAATCAGAGATGATGAGTCTATTCAGGCATGTAACAAATATGGAATAGCTATGATATTCACAGGAATGAGACATTTCAAACATATATAATTTTTTTAAATTTTTAATGTGAAAATCACCCATTTTTTGGTATACTATTAATGGGTGATTAGATGAATGTGAAAATCAAAAATCTTATTTTACTAGGAATAACAATTTTTTCTTTTTATTTTTTAAGAGCAGATTTTGAAAATGTTGCGCTAATAGATGCTTTGATGGTTATAGCGTTAACAGCTATTTCTGATAATATCAAGGTTTATTGGAATGACCGTAATAGGTTGGTTTCTAATACTGTGGGCTTTGTATATGCTTTTTTGTTGGGGCCTCAATATATTTTAATTTCATCTTTAGTTATTTTTTTCAGTAAGACCAAACATCCAGAAATCAGCAGGAAGTTATACAGGACTCTCGTGTTCTCCGCAAGCTATTCGTTATCCGCTTTGATTTCTTATAGATTCAGTCCCCTTCTTGCTATATTTTTATTTTTGACTATTTCTAAAATTATTAACAGCATTATAGTTGAAGGTAGAAAAGATTTCATTTTTTCAGTTTTTATGTATGAATATTTTTATTTTTTGAGTCTTTCACCTTTTTCTTATTTGTATTTATATTTTGAGTTTTCTCCTTTTAAGTACATGATAATTTCTGTGAATTTGTTGATATTGCTCCTCTTTTATCTGATAATTAAAACAAGGAACGATAAAAAAGATGAAATTTTGAGAACCCAAAGAATGAGAAAATTAAACGATGTGATTGTTAACTTTAGCAATGTCATTAGGCAACTCTCCTTGAAAGTACCCTCAGAGAAAATTCTCGATCAAATAGCTGAAATAATCCAGAAAAATATGGGTTACTCATATGTTCTTATCAGTTTGTTTAACTTTAAGAGTAATAAAGTTGAAAGAATAGCACAGCGGGGACTAAAAAAAGAAAAATATGAAAAAATTAAAACTCAAGAGGTTCCTATATCTGAAGTTCTAAAATTCATGGATGAAAAATATAATTATAAAGATACCTACTTTATTCCTCACGCTAATAAAATAAGCGAAACTTATACTTATCAACCTAGAGATGAAGTGAGTATAGATTATTTAGCAGATAATCAAAATTTGTGGGACCCTAATGATTTATTGTTGTTGGCTTTGCGAGAAGAAAGGAACAACATTATAGGATATATATCTCTGGATTCACCAGAAAATAATTTAAGACCGTCTAAAGAAGAGTTGAACATTTTATCGGTTTTCGCTCAATTAGTTTCACTAGCGATGGAGCACTCACAAAAATTCATGGAGATTAAAGAACAAGCCGATAGAGATAGTTTAACGGGGCTTTTCAATCATTCTAAATTATTTTATGATTTGGAAAATTGCGAAAAGAATAAAGAAAATATTTGTGCAGTATTTATAGATTTGGACGATTTCAAGGATATAAACGACAAATATGGTCATAAGTTTGGTGACGAAATACTTGTAAAATTTTCTCAATTACTATTGAATACTGTCAGAAATAAAGACAGGGTTTATAGATATGGAGGAGATGAGTTTGTAATTTTATTTACTGATATTTCAAAAGACGTAGGGAAAAATATTATAGAAAGGCTCTATGCGGCAATAAGAAATTTTCAATCAAAGATCAGTTTTAGTGCAGGATTAAGTACTTGTGATGAAGTGATTAATAGTTATAAAGAGATCGTTGAAATTGCAGACAGAAAAATGTATTTATCAAAAAAACAAGGTAAAGGTAGTTTGAGGGAGTAGTGGATTTTTCTTTTGCTAGACATTTTAGGAATAAGACGAGGGTGGGCAGCGGGGCGAAGGGGCGCTATATATAAAATTATAAAGTTTATAAAAAAGAGTATTTTTTACTAACGGGAGGAAAACAATAAAATGAAAGTACTTGTAGTAGGCAAAGGTGGTAGGGAACATGCAATAGCTTGGAAGTTGTCACAAAGTAAAGATATAGAAAAAGTGTTTGTAGCCCCTGGGAACGATGGTATATCTATAGAAAATAAATGTGAATGTGTAAGAATAGAATCTATCGAAGAAATTATAAATTTTGTTAAGAATAATAATGTAGATATTACGATAGTTGGTTCAGAAGAGTATTTGGCAAATGGAATAGTTGATAAGTTTGAGGAATCAAATTTAAAAATAATCGGTCCCAACCAAAAAGCTGCTCTATTAGAAAGTAGTAAGATATTTGCAAAGAGTTTCATGAAAAGACATAACGTTCAAACAGCATCTTTTAATACATTTGTAAATTTAAAAGATGCCCTTGAATATTCCAGAAAGGCTTCGTATCCATTAGTGATAAAATCTGATGGTTTAGCGGCAGGTAAAGGTGTTTTTATATGTAATTCTTATGAGGATTCTAGCCGAGCTATAAATGAACTTATGAAAGAAGAAAAATTTGGAGAATCCGGTAAAAAAATTGTCGTCGAACAGTTCTTAAAGGGTTTTGAAGCTTCTGTTTTCTTGCTTATGGATGGTCAAAATTACAAATTTTTCAACGTTTCGAAGGATCATAAGAAACTGTTGGAAAGCGATCAAGGCCCAAATACTGGAGGTATGGGAGCAATTACACCTCATCCTGACATTGATGAAAAATTAATGAAGGTAATATTTCAAAAGATCGTTAATCCAACTATCAACGGTTTAAAAGAAGAGGGTTTATTATATAAGGGATTCTTGTATATAGGATTAATAATAGAAGAAGAAACACCCCGAACGGGGTCAAGGAAAAACACCCCGAATGGGGTCAAGGATGAACCCTATGTATTGGAATACAACGTGCGGTTAGGAGACCCTGAAGCCCAATCTATACTTTATTTATTAAAATCTGATTTTATTGATATCATAAACGACATGGAAAAAGAAAGAATTAACACTACCAATATTGAGTTTTATGATGGTTTTTCTTTGTGTCTTGTGCTTAGTAGTATTGGTTACCCTTTTTCCTATACAAAAGGTGAAAGAATCACAATAAAACCTGGAATAACTTCAAAAATCTTTTATTCTGGCGTTAAAAAAGATGGTGAGAATTTACTTACCGATGGTGGTAGGGTACTATCGATAGTAAATAAGGCAGATACTTTAGAAGAGGTACGAAATATTGTTTACGATGAAGCAGAAAAAATCCATTTTGAATCAAAATATTATAGGAAAGATATCTAGTCAGATTCTAACCACTTTTGTTAATTTTGTGACGGCTTATGGATTCTTCAATTTTAAGATATCCCTTTTTCATAGCTTTTTTACTCACCTGTACGTTGATTTGATCGACTTTGATTTTTTGCATTTTCTCTTCTATGTTTTTTGAGCGTTCAGAGTCTTTTTTTAAGATGTTTTCTATGACATTTTTTACAGCCGTTTCAGTTTTAAATGGTTCTAATTGTTTCAGTAATTCAAATCTTTCTTCTAACAATTTCGAGAAAGTTTGAAAATCATCGTTCTTTAGCGAATCATCTAAGTTTTTTTCCTTTTTGTTTATTTCACTTATTATCTCTTCCAACATGGTCTTCCTCGTAGTCATTTAAAATTCCCCTTTTTATCCCTCTTTTGTTAAATTATATCACATTTTTCCTAATTACATAGTAAAACGGCAAATATTTGTATTTAGGAGTATTTAATAGAGATTATAGGCTATTAGAATCGATTATTTCACTTTTTCGATGTTTTCTTGTATAATATAAGTTGTAGATTTTTTTATTTGTTGAATGAAAAAGGAGAATTCGTTATGGAAACCAAAGTTATCGAGGTGGATCCATTAAAAATTGAAGAGGAAAAAATTATAGAAGCTGCTCAGGCAATAAAAGAGGATAAAACAGTTGTCTTTCCTACTGAAACGGTTTATGGTTTGGGAGCAAATGGCCTTTCAGAAAACGCTGTAAGAAAGATTTTTGAAGCAAAAGGAAGGTCATATGACAATCCTTTAATTCTTCATGTATCAAATGTTAGGTCTTTTTTAGAGTACACTTACATTTCTTATGCTCTTTTAGAAAAAATAGAAAGATTATTACCTGGTCCGATTACTTTTGTATTGAAGAAACGGGAGGTTGTTCCAGATATCGTTACAGCAGGAAAAGATACATTGGCTATTAGAATGCCAGCCCATCCTGTAGCTTTAAAATTGATAGAGTATGCTGAAGTACCAATTGCGGCTCCAAGTGCTAATATTTCAGGTAAGCCAAGTCCAACAATGTCTGAGCATGTTTTAAAAGATATGTTTGGGAAAGTTGATTATATAATTATTGGAGGTAAGGTAGAGTTTGGCGTTGAATCAACGATAATCGACTTAACTCAAGGAAAGATACCTATAATATTACGTCCAGGTCCCATTCCACCCGAAAAATTAAAAGAAATTTTTGGAGATATTATTATTCCTGATTTTGCATATGGAAAAACAGAACCTGACTATATAAAATCTCCGGGTATGAAGTATCGACATTACTCTCCTAACACCCCAGTTATTTTGGTTGAATATGATGATGCGGATACTATGGTAAAAAAGGTTTTAGAGGAAGTGAAAAATTATAACAGTCCAATTGTTCTATGCTTAAAAGAACATGTTGGCTATTATAAAAAACATAATATTAATTTTGACACTATAGGTAGTGAGGCAAATTATTATGAATTTGCAGTGAAACTTTTTGAAATCTTGAGAAAATACGACGAAAAAGTTGATGCTATGATTATCGAAGGTATAGAAGATAAAGGGATAGGTATAGCAGTTATGAACCGTCTAAGAAAGGCATCTTACAAGATAGTATAAAGAAACACCCCGAACGGGGTCAAGGTAAAGAAAGGAAGGGGTAAAAATGGAAATTTTATTTGATGTTGGTAACTCTTATACAATGGTAGGTATACACGAAGATGGGAAATTTTTGACTTGGAGAATTGGACCAAGTAGTTTTGAGTCAGAAGATGTGTTATTTGTAGTCATTTTAAATTTGTTAAATCGTACAAATGTTGATTTAAATAAGATAACGTTGGCTGGTATATCTTCTGTTGTTCCAAATGTTAACTTTATTTTAGAACAAATGTTAAAAAAATATTTTAACGTTGAAACTATTTTTGTTAGTACTAATAATAAAATTAATAATATAGCATATTTAGTAGATTATCCAAAAGAAATTGGTGCAGATAGAATATGTAACGTTATTGCATGTAAAGAAGAGTATGGCGACAACGTAATCGCTCTAGATTTTGGAACCGCTATAACCGTTGATGTTTTAGAGGGCGGTAATTTTGTAGGTGGGGCAATAATTCCTGGATTTAAGACCGCCATAGGTGCATTGTTTTCAAAAACCGCTCAACTTCCGAAGGTAGAGATAAAGGTTCCTGAATACCATTTGGGGAAAAATACTATCGACAACATTCAAATAGGGGTAATAAAAACAACGTTATACGGGATAGAAAGACTTATACACGAAATAAGACAGGAGAGAAACAGGGATTTTGTTGTTGTGGCAACGGGAGGAGATACGAGTTTTATCTCAACTAAAACATCTATTTTCAAACATTATGATCCTTATTTAACATTAAAGGGAATATTATATTATTCAAGAGAAATTAGAAAATTTCGATAGGAGGCAACGATTTGAACTTCTTGGTTGTTAATCCTTGGATCTACGATTTTGCGGCATATGATTTTTGGCTTAAACCCTTAGGGTTGTTATACATAAGTGAAGTACTTACTAATTTAGGTTACAATGTAACGTTCATTGATTTGTTAAATAGGCATGATAAAGATTTAATAGCAAAATATCTTCCAAAAGATAAAAAGTATGGAACTGGTAAATTTTATAATGAAAGTGTTGAAAAGCCAGATATATTGAAGAACATCCCGAGAAAATTCAAAAGGTATGGGGTGCCTTTGAAATTATTTGAAAGCAAATTAGAAAGAATAAAAAAGAAGAAAAAAATTGATGCAATCTTAGTGGGAATCACTTTAACATACTGGTACTACGGTGGGGAAAAGACTATCGAAATTTTGAGAAATTACTTCCCAACAACTCCTATCTTTTTAGGTGGAATTTATTCCACGTTGTACACAGAACATGCAGAAAATAATTTTTCCAAATTCAAAGTCAATATCTGCCCAGGTACAGGTATATTGCCTTTAAAGAGAGTTTTGGAATCGCTAAACGAGGATACCACAAAATTAAATAATTTTAACTGGTTTGAAGAAATTGACCTCACCTATGATTTTTACACTTCTGATCTTACTTATGTT
This sequence comes from Petrotoga sp. SL27, assembly GCF_002924605.1. Taxonomy (NCBI): domain Bacteria; kingdom Thermotogati; phylum Thermotogota; class Thermotogae; order Petrotogales; family Petrotogaceae; genus Petrotoga; species Petrotoga sp. SL27. Next base: position 110,600 of record NZ_JAIP01000027.1, read on the forward strand.
GTTTTAGTTTCTTCCGTAGGTTGTCCCTTTCATTGTACGTATTGTGTAACTCCAAAGATGTGGAAATTTCAATATAGAAGTATTGACAAAATAATCAATAATATAGAGTATATTCTTGAAAAAAGACCTTATGTAAAAGATATCGTTTTTTTTGACGATGCGTTTTTATTAAGAAAAGGTATTAAAGAATTGTTGAAATCCTTATCTAAATTTAACGTTCGATATCATTTACCCAACGGCATACATGCCCGACGTGTTGATGATGAAATAGCTTTGTTATTGAAAAAAGCAAATTTTAAGAGTATAAAACTTGGGTTTGAAAGCTACGATTTTAATATTCAAAAAGGGACGGGGTTTAAGGTAACTAATAGCGATCTTATAGAAGCTGTTACATGTCTAAAAAATGCTGGTTTTGATATGAATGATGTTTATGCTTACGTTTTAGTAAATTTGCCTGCTCAAAATAAAGATGATGTTGTACAAGCGGTAGACTTTTGCCATTCGCTCGGAATAAGGGTGAATTTAAACGAATTTACTCCAATTCCTGGTACCGTTGAATACGAAGAGCTTGTCAAAAAAAATGCTATATCTTTAAACGCAGATCCTTTGCTTCTTAATAACACCATTATTCCTTATTGGTCTAATTTTAGCCTTTCTATTGATGATATAGAAGAGGTAAAAAGATATACCAAAGGCAAATATGCTGATTAGGCGAGATTATTTACCATGAGAAACTATTAGAAGTGATTATGCCCAGAAATCTTTAAATTCTTTGGGTTGACAAATTAGAATAAATTGACTATAATTATAGTCAAGGGGTGTGAGATATGTATTTAAAAGACCTTACCTTTTATAGTTTAGCTGAAGCGAAAGCAAAATTATCTCAAGTTGTTGATGAAGTTGAAAACAAAGACATTGTTATTACCAAGAACGGTGTACCAAAGGTTATTTTATTAGATTATGATAAATTTGTTAAACTAATGGAATTCGTCGATGAAGTGAGAGATATTTCTCTTTTTGAGGTAGAAAACGTAGAAGAATATAAGCGAATTAAGGACTTTTTTAAGGATTTTGATTACTGAGTATATTATATTTTCTTTCATAGGCAGTGGCCCAAAGCACGTTAAAGAAAGTTTTAGAGTTTGTAAAGACATTTAAAATTAAAAGATGGAGGTGTTTTTTTATGGCTCAAGTTGTATTAGAAGGGGTTAACAAGATTTATCCTAATGGATTTCATGCAGTAAAAGATGTAGACTTTGAAATAGAGGATAAGGAATTCCTCGTATTACTTGGCCCTTCAGGATGTGGAAAAACTACTACTTTAAGGATGATCGCAGGATTAGAAGACATTACTGAAGGAACAATAAAAATAGACCAAAAAGTTGTAAATGATGTGGAACCAAAAGATAGGGATATAGCGATGGTCTTCCAAAATTATGCCCTTTATCCACATATGACTGTTTACGATAATATGGCATTCGGGTTGAAATTGAGGAAAACACCCAAAGACGAAATCGAAGAGAGAGTTAGAAACGCCGCAAAGATTCTTGGGATTGACCACTTATTAGACAGAAAACCAAAACAATTATCAGGTGGGCAAAGACAGAGAGTTGCATTGGGTAGAGCTATCGTAAGGGATCCTAAAGTGTTCTTATTCGATGAACCTCTTTCAAACTTAGATGCAAAATTAAGGGTTCAGATGAGAGCTGAGCTTAAGAAACTACAAAAAAGGTTGGAAGCTACAATCGCTTATGTTACACATGACCAAGTTGAGGCTATGACTATGGCTGATAAAATTGTTATTATGAATGAAGGACTAATTCAACAGGTCGGAGGACCTTTTGATGTATACAATAAGCCTGCCAACATTTTTGTTGCTGGTTTTATCGGGACTCCTCCAATGAATTTCTTAAATGTAAAAGTATCAAGAGATAACGGTATTTGGTTCAAAACAGAGGGAGTCTCTATAAAAGTACCCGATGATAAAGCAAGTTTACTTGAAAATTATATAGATAAAGATGTTATATTTGGTGTTAGACCAGAAGACATTTATGATAAGAATTTTTTTAAAGGTGCTGATGAGTCTAATACTTTAGAAGCCCTTGTCGATGTCGTTGAACCTTTGGGAAGTGAGACTTTGCTTCATTTAAATATTAGTGGGCAATCAATGACCGCAAAGGTAAGTCCTCAAACACGAGCAGAATCTGGACAGAATTTTGAAGTCGCTATCGATTTAAGCATGATTCATGCGTTTGATAAGGAAACCGAACAAGCTATATTTTAATTCTTTAAATTCATACCCTTTGTGTCTACGACACAAAGGGTTTTATCTAAAAATTCAATATTAAAATTAATATGATGGGGGGATTTTATTGGTTATTAAGTTAGTTTTTGGAGCTTTAGAAGGTGACAAAGTCGATCTTCCTGTCCATTACAATAGACCTTTGCAAGGACTGTTTTATTATTTAATGTCTAACACTGTGCCAAAGTACCATGATTTAGGAACAAGATCTGAAGATAAGAAGTTGAAGCTTTTCACTTTTTCAAGGATTTATCCCCACAACTCCTTTAAAGTTGTAAATAGAAGAATGGTATTTAAAGGCTTTTTTAATATTTACTTCGCCTCACCACTTGATAAATTAGTAGACGCTGTATTATATTCTTTGAATGAACAAAAGGTCGTGAGAATTGAAAAAAATTATTTTACTTTGATGAAGTATGAAGTTATTCATAATGAAGTTGATGAGGATATGCTTGTTAAAACTCTCTCGCCTATTACAGCATATTCAACTATCATTCTACCAAACGGGAATCGTTACACTCATTATTTTTCGCCATACTCATCAGATTTTAAAAAATTGATTGAAGAAAATCTCAGAAGAAAAGCATCGGCATTAGAAATTGAAATACGAAATAATTATTTTTATATTGAACCTTACGGTATAACAGAAAAAAATGAAAAATTACTTTTTTACAAAGATATTATTATAAAAGGATGGACTGGATATTTCATTTTAAAAGGTAATCCTAAATTGTTGAGATTAGCACTTAATTCTGGATTGGGAGCTAAAAATGCACAAGGATTCGGAATGATCCTTTCGGCTGAAAAAAATTCTATAAAAGAAAAGAATTTTTCACAACTTTCAGAAGAAGGCTGAAATACAGGTACATTACGGTTTTAAATTAAATGTTCGGGGGTGTAATTATTGACTAAAAAAAATATTATGTATGCACAATCAGGAGGAGTTACTAGTGTAATAAATGCTTCGGCATACGGGATTATAAGTAGGGCTTTGAAAGACCCACAGATTGATAAAATATATGTGGGTATAAATGGTATCACAGGGGTTCTTGAAGGTAAATTGTTCGATTTAACAAAAGAGTCTGTCGATAAGGTAAATAATTTGAAAAATACTCCAGCAAGTGCCTTTGGTACCTGCAGGCATAGATTAAAGGAAGGTGACGAAGAAGGTTTTCAAAAACTTTTTAAAACGTTCGAAGACTACAATATTAGCTATTTCTTTTATAATGGTGGTAACGATTCTATGGATACAGCCCATAAAATCGACGAGTACTCAAAAAAGATAGGTTACGATTTAAAAGTAATAGGGATTCCAAAAACAATAGATAACGATCTATACGGGACTGATCATTCTCCAGGTTATGGCTCTGCAGCAAAGTATTTGGCAATTTCAATGTTGGAAGCCAGCATAGATACTCGTAGTATGGCAAAAGACTCCACAAAAGTTTTCATAATGGAGACAATGGGGAGACACGCAGGCTGGCTTACCGCAGCTACTTCTTTGGCTAAGTTAAATGGAGATTTTGGGCCTCATATTATTTTGTTACCTGAAAGGATTTTTGAAGAAGATAATTTTATTGATAAGGTTCAAAAAGAGGTAAATAGAAATGATTACTGTACGATAGCTGTTTCTGAAGGCATTAGGTATAAAAGTGGGGCTTTCGTTTCCGATATGGGCTACACCGACAGTTTTGGAAACAGGCAGTTGGGAGATGTTGGAAGGGTTGTGGCCAATATTATTTTAACCAGGTTAGGTTTGAAAGTGCATGTGTCTATACCTGACTACCTCCAAAGAAGTGCAGGGCACATTGTTAGTAAAACCGATCAAGATGAAGCGATTATGGTGGGAGAAAAGGCCTTAGAATATGCTTTGAATGGTATCTCAGGCTTCATGGTAGCGATTAATCGCCTCTCAAATAACCCTTACAAGATAGAATTAGGGAAAGTCCCTTTATTTGAAGTAGCGAATAATACCAAATATTTACCAGAAGAATATATTTCTGATGATGGTTACGGTGTGAATCAAAATTTTATTGATTATGCTAAACCTTTAATTCAAGGAGAAAGTTATCCACCTTACGAAAATGGTATTCCTAAATACGTATCTTTTCCAATTGAAGATAGGTAATTTATTCAATAAAAATCATTTATAACATGTTAACCATAAAATCAGGGAACAGAGCACACCCCAAACAAAAAGCCGAGCAGGGTGCGTGGTATTTGTATATGGTGCACCCAGCATGGGCAATAGCTAAGCGGTGGAAGTCCGCTGTGGGCCAGGTAGCGGGAACCACTAGTCGAAGGCAAGGGTGTCCATCGTGAGGTGGAATCTGAAGGAAGCCCAAGGCAAAGTCTCGATCCGATGAACAAGAACCAGATATAAGGCTAAGTGGAGTGGACGAGTTTGCTTAACAAAATGAAGTCCAGCAGCTACCCAGAACTCCACAGAGTAAATCTGGCGGATATATGGGATGAAAGTTATTGCACTTACCTGGGGAGATCTCAAGAATATGCTGTTAAGGCAACCCATACAGCAATGTATGGTTGAATCTTGAGAAGTTAGCAGAGGTCATAATACTCATTGGAAGATGAGGAAGGACGGTAGATAAATTAATTATCTACCTCCTACCCGATTTAAAAATTGTCGATAATTTTGATGAATTCTTCTCTCTCTTTTCCTTCAAAAACATAAAAAGAAATAGCAGAAGGCTTCCTTCTCAACGTGTATTTTTTCACGAATGGATCAATCTCTTTTGGTACTTTCGGTGTGATTTCTTTGGGTATATCCCTTAAATCATAGTACCTACCGTAATTCATCATGAACTTTTCTATCGTCTTTTTTTGTCTTGTATCAAGACTAACGTAATTTTCAATGAACTCTTTTAAATTCTTTTTATTCAAGTCTTTCATAAACTTTTTTACAACATCTTTCCTTCCCAAATAAAAAGGATGTTCGTTGAAGGTTATATTTTTGTTTGTGTAGATTTTTGGCTCTTGAACGTTTGTTAGTAAAGAATTAAAATCTATCTTTGGATTTCTTTCAAAGATAGAGTTTATTAACTCTTTCTTGTAGTAATCACATCTTTGTTCAATTAAACTGTCATCTTGTATCTCTTTAATTATCTTTTTTAGATTGATCTCTTCTTTGTAGTGATGAACGAGGTAAGAGGTAAAGAATTCTGATACTTGTCTTTCTTTTGGAAGGTTTTTAAACTTTTCAAGGTTTATCTCAAACTTTTTATCTATATCCTTCTTTTTCAATTCTTTGATTATGCATATAGGTGTGGATGTAGTGATTTCAAACTCAAGAGCTTCTAGTATGTTTCTCAAGGTACTTGGTTGAATGTACTTTGTCTTTGCAGATAAAAACTCTTTCAACGTTCTTTCAGAAACGTTCATTGAGTCTATGGGTATCTTTTCTTTTCCTATCTCTTTCCTTATGAAAGCTCTTAGTTTTGGTGTACTTCTATGTTGGTTGTTATCCAAATTGAATACAAAGTACTTTAATTGGTTAATGATATCTTTAAAAGTATTTTTTATCGATTCACCTTCTGCTTTGTTTAGTTGAGATAAACACTTTGAAAAGATAAAGACGGATTCATAAACCAAAGGATCGTTGTTATCCTTCTGCACTTGAAATATAGTATCAATGGAATTGAAAACTTTAAAGTTATCATCATCGAAATAGTAACCAAGGTAGAATCCTAATGGAAAGGTAAAAGTTAAAGCCTTTTCTTTGTTTGTATCTTTCAACCACCAAGATATATTGTTTAAAGCTTGCACCATGCCAGAAGGATGTGGAATAGTTTTTAAAACCTTAAATGCTTCGACGTTCAAACAAACTGCTTCTTCGTATCTTTCTTCGTTCTTTTTCCCTCTTGCTCTTGATAGTAATATGAAACCTTTATCAACAGGGTTTTGTTCGTAATTCTCACTCCAATATCTTATCTTTTCCATATTTTCATCGGGTTCATAATACAATTCATGTATATTTTTTAGAGTTTCTACAACAAGTCCTCTGACATAAACAGGTATATTGTCAAAATTATCCTTTAGTTCGTCGAATACTTTTTTAACACCCTCTTTTTGTTTAATTCTATTCAATATATGAATTTTTTGATCCAGAAAAAGATAATACAAACCACCTTTTTTCAGCCCCTTTATCTCTTCATTTATTATCTCAAGGGCTTCATCGTATTTAACATCCCATTTTAATTTTAAAACGTTTATGTAATTGACAATGCTTTTATTTTTATCTGATCTATCACTTTCTAAGTAATGAACAACATAATTCAAAATCGGTCTTATAAACTGTCCTTTATTCATAATTTTATCCAATAGTTTAATGTTCATTTCTCAACCCCTTTTTCTTTACCCAATAGCAACAAAAATATAAAATGAAATTTACTTCAAAAACCCTTTCTTTGGAATGTTAATAACACTTGAAGCTTCTATATTTTTTTCTAAAGTTTATTATATCATAACTCTTTCATAGTAACCAAAAGAAAGACAAAGGCATTATATCCGATAAAAAACATCGTAAATAATTTTAACATAAGCTTTTTTTGACCGATCTCTGTAATACTTTATAAATACATATTTGAAGCTAATTAAAAAAACACTTGAAAATCATATGGAAAAGTGTATGATTAAAATGAGGGATTAGATTATTTGAAATATTAGTTTTAAATTAAAAGAATAATCTAAGGGGGTGAAAGAGGATGAAGAAATTTTTTGTCGTTTTGTTGATCACTGGTCTGCTATTGAGTGGTATATTTGTTTTTGGAGGAGATGATGATGGAATAGATAAGACAAGTGGTTTAGAACCCACAGAGATTGTAAATGTTGTGGAAGAAGTGGAGTAAATGGTTGTTTGAGACAGTTACTCTAGACAAAAAACAACGCTTGGGAAAGCTTAGAAGATTTAAGGAATTATCTAGATAAGTTTTTGGAAGATATACGCTTCAAAAAATAGGTCAAAACACCGATTAACGAAAGGTAAAGTAAGTTAAGTTAAGGTAAGAAGAAAAAGAACTAAAATATTGGATAATTATCCAATATGCCCTTTGAAAATCGAAATAATTCTTAAAAAAATCGAAAAGTAATTAGAATTGAAGAATTTTTTAGGAAAAATAGTGATGAAAGAAGAAAGTAAATCGTCTCTTCCCATCTTGTGAGCTAAAAGAGCAGAAGCGGTAAAGAAAAGGTTAGAAAGGTTGCATTCGAGTTGCACAGCGAAGGAAGAGAAAGTAGCTTCAGAAGGAACATAGAGGAGATAAAAAAATTCGGAATGTTCTTTCATATAATCGGAGTAGAGGAAATCGAAGTACAGTTGAGAAGAGTTACCGTATGTGTGCCGAGCAAAGCTCAGAGTGTGCAACCAGTGTAAGTCTGGTCTGAGGAAAGGTTAGCAACCACCTCAGTAGTGAACTCTGCATAGTGGGGGTAACGAACCTATGAAGCCAGAGGAAACAAGGTACCGGGGTACAACGCAGGCGGAAGACAGCAGTCTTACTGGCGATAAGCGAGGCAGTAAGACCCCGACGGGATCTGAGGCCGTGGCACGGTATCAAAGGGACAAGCTGGGAACTCGGGAGACCCGCAACGTTCCTGGTGAAAAGGTATGGGCTGCCAAGCCTATAGACGGCAAGGTTGTCCAGATGGCGTTGTAGGAGTCGGACCAATGCATAGTACCGAAGAAGCCCTGTAATGAGGGTGGAGGGAAGGCATTGGCAGCAGTGCCTTGGGACGAAAGGGACACTTCCTCCGCACACAGAGGCGGACAAAGGAAGTCAACAAAACTCTCGTCCCTAACTGCTTTAGCTCGGAAAAATCCACAGATGAGATTTACGTCATTAACTCATCTGCTCACCGTGGACTTTCTCAAAGAGTGCTTCAAGGAGCTTAAGAAAGATAAAGCTCCAGGAGTAGATGGGGTAACAGTTAAGGAGTACGAAGTCACCTTAGAGAAGAACCTTAAGGAGTTAGTGGAGAAGTTAAGGGCAAAACGTTATAAACCTCAGCCAGTAAGGAGGGTTTATATCCCAAAGTCCAGGGGAGGAAAAAGACCGCTGGGCATCCCCACAGTGGAAGATAAGTTAGTCCAGATGGCGTTGAAGAAAATCCTTGAGGCAATCTTTGAGGTTGACTTTCTTGATGTATCTTATGGCTTTCGTCCTAAAAGAAGCTGTCATCAAGCTCTGGATATTCTGGACAAGGCGGTAATGACAAAGACAAGAAAAGGCTATTTTAAGTTAGGACGGAAGACTTCAAAGGCAAAGTTTAGACAAGGAATAAAGGAAATGAACCAGTGGTTAAAGGATGTCCGTAACCAAGTAAAGCTGAAAGAATGGTGGAGAGTGTTAAAACTGAAGTTAATAGGACATTTTCGCTACTATGGGATAAGCGGAAACATGCCAGAGATACAGGTGTTCTATAAGCGAACCATAAGGTTGGCCTTTAAGTGGATAAACAGACGCAGTCAGAAGAGGAGTTACAACTGGGAACAATTTCAGCAGTTTCTCCACTTTAATCCTTTGCCTGTACCAAAGATGTATCACTTAACTTACACTTTGTCCTGAAGGCAGTGATGCACTACTGAAGAGCCGTATGCGGGAAATCCGCACGTACGGTTCTGTGAGGGGGCAGTGGAAATAGGGCTAAGGTAAACCTAAACGGGCACGAAACTGGAAACGGTGGATACAGCCAAGGAGAATCTAAGGCCACTACGCCACTGCTCTACTCGACAATGACAATTGAATGACCTCCTTACGAGATAATAAAAATGTAGTATCAAATACATTATATAGTGAGGAGGTAAAAGTATAATATTGAAGGTATTAAAAGTTAGTTAAAATGCATGTTTTAGAGTTTTTGAAGATGGTAAAAATCTCTTATTAAGGAGGTGAAACCATATGCTAGCAAAAAAAGAAGTTTACTTAAGTGGCTGGGGTGATATGTGCTGTCGTTCGCATAGGGCAGTTTTTAATCAAAGTGATTTCAATGAATTTGAAACAGAAATTCTTGAAGCACTTGCTAGGATTGAAACCGAGCCTTCTGAAATCGTACTTAAAAACGAGGAGTAAGCTAAAAAGCTAATCGGTGATATGTCAAGGAGTAAAAACCAAAAAGATTGTTAAAAATTAGTGTAACTGACAATGCCCATACTTTCAGAAAAACTCAAAATAGGCTTGAAAACACAAAAAGATTCACTT